>JAHEGQ010000245.1 GCA_024645025.1 Sphingomonadaceae bacterium | reverse complement strand
GATCGACATAATAGTCCTCGGCCGGAACGCCGAAGGTCATGCGCAGGAAGTTGGCCGTATAGGACAAGTCATTGCGCGGATAGAGGAACGGCTGACCAATCGAATATTTATAGGCCATCGCGGCGATGGTCGGCATTTTTGCGATCAGGCGGTGCGATGCCACCATGCGCTGATAGGGATCGGCAATGTCGGTTGAGTCATGATAGAAAGCGGACAGCGCACCAACGACACCGCACATGATGGCCATCGGGTGGGCATCCCGACGAAAGCCGCGATAAAAAGTCGACAGCTGCTCATGGATCATCGTGTGGCGGCTGATCGTGCGCGTGAAGCTGGACAGCTCGTCCTTTGACGGCAGTTCGCCGTTCAGCAGCAGATACGCCACTTCCATAAAGGAGGACTGCTCAGCAAGTTGGCCAATTGGATAGCCGCGATGAAGAAGGATGCCTTCGTCGCCGTCAATATAGGTCAGACCCGATTCGCACGAAGCGGTTGACATGAAGCCGGGGTCAAAGGTGAAGGCACCGGTGTTTGCATATAGCTTGCGGATGTCGATGACATCTGGGCCGATGGTGCCCTGACGCACCGCATAGCTGGTGTCTTTGCCGCCTAGGGAGAGATTTGCACTGTTATCCGACATGGTCTTGCCCCTTGTTCTATTCGTCTTCAGGCGCGCTGCGCCAAGCAGTCCTCAATCCTTGCCAGCGACTCCTCACGACCGAGCAGCACCAGCACATCAAATATTCCCGGGGAGGTTCCCCGACCGGTTAGCGCCGCCCGCAGGGGTTGCGCAACCTTGCCGAGACCGATCTCAGCCTCCGCAGCAACGGCCTTCACACCCTCTTCCAGCGAAGCCAGTTCCCAATTGGTCTGGCTTTTCAGTGCTTCATAGGCCTTGCCCAGAAGGACATCGGCATCGCCACCTAGCAGGCTTGCGGCTTTTTCGTCCATCGAAATTGGCCGACTATCGAAAAGGAAAAGCGCTCCTTCGGCAATCTCGATCACCGTCTTGGCACGGACCTTGAGAACGGGCATGGCGGTGGCCAGCAGCATGATGTCCGCCTCGGTCAATGCCCGGCCAATCCGGGCTTCGACCTGGGGCTGTGCCAGATGCGCCAGCCGTGCATCATCGGCTTCGCGGATATAATGGCCGTTCAGGTTTTCGAGCTTTTTGAAGTCAAATCGGGCGGCCCCGCGGCCCACATCGGCAACGTCGAACCAGTCGATCGCCTGCGCCCGGGTGATGATTTCATCATCGCCATGGCCCCAGCCCAGCTTGAGCAGGTAATTGTTGATGGCTTCGGGCAGATAGCCCATCTCGTCCCGATAGGCATCAACGCCCAAAGCCCCATGGCGCTTCGACAGTTTTGCGCCGTCCGGCCCATGGATCAGCGGGACGTGCGCATAAACGGGTTCTTTCCAACCCATGCCGCGAATCAGCGCCAATTGGCGAAAGGCGTTGTTCAGATGGTCGTCGCCGCGGATCACATGGGTAACGCCCATGTCATGGTCATCCACCACCACGCTTAGCATATAGGTTGGGGTGCCATCGGACCGCAGCAGGATCATATCGTCCAGTTCGGCATTGGCGACGGTCACATCGCCTTGAACAAGGTCTGAAATCGTCACGCTGCCTTCGGTCGGCGCCTTCAGGCGGACAACGAAGGGTTGATCCTTGGGTTGTTCGCTCTCCGGCGTGTCGCGCCACGGACTGCGGATCCGAAAGGCCCGCTTTTCGGCCTCTGCTGAGGCGCGCATGGCGGCAAGCTCTTCCTGCGTCAGATAGCAGCGATAGGCATGACCGCGGGCAATCAATTCCTGCGCGACCTCGGCATGGCGGGCAGCGCGGGAGAATTGATACACTTCCTCACCGTCCCAATTCAGATCAAGCCAGCGCAGGCCATCCAATATGGCTTCAATGGCGTCATCCGTGGATCGGGCGCGGTCAGTATCTTCGATACGCAACAGGAACTTGCCGCCCATTCGGCGGGCATAGAGCCAATTGTAAAGTGCCGTGCGCGCGCCACCGATATGCAAATAACCGGTCGGCGAAGGGGCAAAACGCGTGACGACGCCCGGATTTTCATGACTTGCGCCCACGCGCTTCTTCTCCAACAACAAGATATGGCCAGCACAGCCGGCGAGGCCCCTAGCACGGGATGGGACGCGCTTCAAACACGCGCGATGGACTATGCCCAGTCGTGGCTTATCGCCTTGGAGGCTTGGCTGGAGGCAGAACGGGCGCAGCTGCCCTTGTGGCTGCCTGTGATGTTGGGTCTGGGCATTGGCGGCTGGTTCGCCTTGCCGCGATGGCCGATGTGGGTCGCGCTGCTGATTGCGGGCGGTGCGCAATCAGCAGC
>JAHEGQ010000093.1:834-11832 GCA_024645025.1 Sphingomonadaceae bacterium | reverse complement strand
CCGACCCCGTTTTTGTGGAAGAAGGTGTGATCCATTATTGCGTGGCGAATATGCCCGGCGCGGTCGCACGCACCTCGGCCTTTGCGTTGAACAACGCGACGCTGCCTTTTGCCCTTAAGCTCGCCAATTTCGGGGCGGAGCGGGCGATGGCGGCGGATCCACATCTGGCGGCGGGCCTCAATGTTGCCGGCGGCGCCATCCGCCATCGCGCCGTGGCGGAGGCGTTGGAATTGCCGTTCGAGGCATAACGCCCCCGCTTTTCCTGCGCGCCTGCCTCTGCTAGGTTCCCACCATGAGTGAGCGGGTCAATCGCTATCTGGCACGGATCGGCTTTTCGCCGTGATCCTCGGCGCGCCTTGTGGCGCGCCTATTCCCCGCCGCGGTTTTGCCACGGGCCGCAGCGCCCTTTTTTGCAGGATCGACATCCATGCCCCGCAATTATGATATCGCCGAACTGAAGCGCCTTGATGTGGCGCACCATTTGCCTGCCCAGCAGGATTATAAGCTGATTGAATCGATGGGCGGCAGCCGCATCGTTACCCATGCCGAAGGGTGTTACATCTATGATGGCGATGGCAATCGCATTCTGGATGGCATGGCGGGCCTATGGTGCGTTAATGTTGGCTATGGCCGGGAAGAATTGGTTCAGGCTGCGGCAGAACAGATGCGCGAACTGCCCTTTTACAATACCTTCTTCAAAACGGTAACGCCGCCGACCGTGCTGTTGGCCGAAAAAATTGCCAAGCTGACAGACAACAAGCTGCCCCATATCTTTTTCAATGCATCGGGTTCGGAAGCCAATGACACGGTGTTCCGCATGGTCCGCCATTATTGGAAGCTGAAGGGGGAGCCCAAGCGGACTGTCTTCATCTCGCGCTGGAATGCCTATCACGGCTCGACGGTCGCCGGGGTTAGCCTGGGCGGCATGAAGGCCATGCATGAACAGGGTGATTTGCCGGTGCCCGGCGTCGTCCATGTCCGCCAGCCCTATCAGTTCAACGAAGGCCGCGACATGAGCGCGGAAGACTTTGGCCTTGTGTGCGCCAAGGCGATTGAAGACAAGATTTTGGAAGTTGGCCCGGAAAATGTGGCGGCGTTCATTGGGGAGCCGGTGCAAGGCGCGGGCGGCGTCATCATTCCGCCTGCTAATTACTGGCCGGAGGTGGAACGCATCTGCCGTAAATATGGCATCCTGCTCGTCTGTGACGAGGTGATCTGCGGCTTTGGCCGGACTGGCAATTGGTGGGGCCATCAGACTGTGGGCGTCACGCCAGACCTGATGCCAATGGCGAAAGGCTTGTCGTCGGGCTATATGCCGATTTCGGCCACCGCGGTGTCGAAAGAGATTGTCGATGTGCTAAAGACCGGCGGCGATTTCGTTCATGGCTTCACCTATTCGGGGCATCCGGTGGCCGCAGCCGTCGCGCTCAAGAATATCGAGATCATGGAGCGCGAAAAGCTGATCGAGCGCACGCGCGACGATACCGGGCCCTATCTGGCAAAGGCGCTTGCCACGCTTAACGATCATCCGCTTGTCGGTGAAACCCGTTCGGTCGGCCTCTTGGGTGCGGTTGAAATCGTCGCCGATAAGGCGACAGGGGCCCGCTTTGGCGGGGCAGAAGGGACGGCCGGCCCGGTGGTGCGCGATTTGTGCATCGAAAATGGGCTGATGGTGCGGGGCATCCGCGATACCATTGTCATGTGCCCGCCACTCATCATCACGCACGAACAGATTGATGAAATCATCCGCATCATCCGCCTTGCGCTGGATAAAGCGCAGACCATGTTGACGCACGCTTAACGCTCGCTTGCTAAGGCCGGGTCCATGCAGGGCCCGGCACACGCACAGCGCAAGATCATGGTGGTCTTTGGCACCCGGCCAGAGGCGATCAAGATGTTTCCCGTTATCAAGGCGCTTCAGGCGCTGCCGGGCGTGGACGTTTGCGTCTGCGTCACGGGCCAGCACCGTGGCCTTGTGGATCAGGTTCTTGAACTGGCGGGTGTTAAGCCCGACCATGATCTGGACCTAATGCGGCATGGCCAATCGCTGGACGCCCTTCTTGCCCGGCTCGTGAAGGGCTTGGGTCGGGTAATGGCACAAGAAAAGCCGTCGCGGGTGCTGGTGCAGGGCGACACGCTGACGACGCTGGCCGGGGCGCTGGCCGCACATTTTCATCAGATCCCGGTCGCCCATGTCGAGGCCGGGCTCCGCAGCGGAGACACTGCCCATCCGTGGCCCGAAGAAATGTGCCGCAAGGCGGTAACGGCGATAGCTGACCTACATTTTGCGCCCACCAAGGCGGCAGCAGAGGCTTTGCGGGCGGAAAATGTGCCGGATGCGCGCATAGAGATCACCGGGAATAGCGTCATTGACGCTTTGCTCTGGACGCGGGCGCATCTGGCAGCCCAGCCTGACCGGGCGGGATTGCTGCATGGCGTCCTCGCGCGCTATCCAGCGCGTCGGATCATCGCGGTCACGGCGCATCGGCGCGAAAATTGGGGCGGCGGGATCGATCGGATCGCGGCAGCACTGGCGGCGCTGGCTGATCGGCCTGATGTGGCCTTATTATGCCCTCTCCATCCCAATCCTGCGGTGCGCTCAGCTTTGGAAGTTGCCTTGGCGGGGCGGGCCAATATCGCGCTATTGCCCCCGCTGACATATCCGGATTTTGTGGCCTTGCTTGACCATTGCACGCTGGTCCTGACCGATAGTGGCGGGGTGCAAGAGGAAGCGCCGGCCCTTGGCAAACCGGTCCTTGTCTTGCGCGAAACAACAGAGCGTCCGGAAGGGGTGGCGGCGGGAACAGCCCGGCTGGTTGGGACAGACCCTGCCCAGATCGTGTCGGCTGCCTGTGAATTGCTGGATAGCCCAGCCACCTATGCCGCCATGTCGCAGGCACATAACCCCTATGGCGATGGCCGCGCAGCAGAGCGGATTGCGCAAGGTGTCCGCTATGCCGGATGACCTGCCGATCAAAATTGTCGTTATGGGGCTGGGCTATATTGGTCTGCCCAGTGCTGCGCTGATGGCCCGCAGCGGCGGCGAGGTGCTGGGCGTTGATGTTCAGACGCAGATCGTGGACATCATCAATGCGGGTGCCGTCCATATTGAAGAGGCAGATCTGGCGGATCTGGTGCGCGCGATGGTGCGAACTGGCCGTCTGCGCGCAGCGGTGCAGCCCGAACCGGCAGATGTGTTTGTGGTGGCTGTGCCGACCCCTTTGATGGGGAACAACGAGCCTGACCTCAGCCATGTGCGCGCCGCCGCGACCGCCATTGCCCCACATCTTCGGGCGGGTAATCTGGTCTTGTTGGAATCAACGGTCCCCGTTGGGGCTACCGAGGGTTTGCGGGATGATTTGGCCCGGTTGCGCCCCGACCTTGGGTTTGCGGGGGGGGGGCAGGGCGCCGCTGATATTTCTATTGCACATTGCCCAGAGCGGGTTTTGCCGGGGCGCATTCTTGCCGAATTGGTCGCCAATGATCGGTGCATTGGCGGGGTGACGCCGCGCTGTGCCCGCCGCGCCTTGGCTTTTTACCGGCGCTTTGTCCGAGGCGCGTGCGTGACGACCAGTGCCCGGGTCGCGGAAATGGTGAAGCTGGCCGAAAACAGTTTTCGGGATGTGAACATCGCTTTTGCCAATGAATTGTCGATGGTGGCGGAGCGCTTGGGGATAGATATTTGGGAAGTGGTGCGCCTTGCCAATCGCCATCCGCGGGTCAATATTTTGCAGCCGGGCCCCGGCGTCGGGGGGCATTGCATTGCGATTGACCCTTGGTTTCTGGCGCATACAGCCCCTGATTTAACACCGCTGATCCAGGCGGCGCGGGGTGTGAACCATGCGAAAACCGCGCACGTCATCGCGCGGGCAAGCCGCTTGATTATGTCGGCCCCGCCGGGTCCTGTGGCGCTGCTGGGATTGGCCTTCAAACCGGACGTCGGTGATTTTCGAGAAAGCCCGGCGCTTGCGGTTGCAACTGCCTTGGCAGGGCGATTTGGATCGCGGATCCAGATTGTCGAGCCCTATGCCGCAACGCTTCCAACCGCCTTGGCCGATTGCGGCGCGGCGCTGGTTGATCTGGATACGGCACTGCAGGCGTGCAGCACGATGATCCTGCTGGTCGATCATGCGGCTTTCCAGGCGGTGCCGCTGTCAGAGCGTGGCGCGAAGACGATTTACGATACGCGCGGAATATGGGGCGACAAGATCATGATTGAACGCGCGCTAGACCGTCATTTGCGGCGCGGGGCAGGCGCGTTGCGGGCTTTGGATTCCCAGAACGGGTAAGTCGATCCGAAAGGTTGCACCCTGGGGGCTTGGAAGAAAGCGGAGGCGACCGCCATGATGCTCTATTAGCCGCTTGGCAATGGGTAAGCCCATGCCCATGTGACCGGGCTTTGAGGTGGCGAAGGGCTGGAAGAGTTGCGCTGCCATGGCAGGCGCCAAGCCCGGGCCATTATCTGACACAAAAATGGCGACATGGCCGCTTTGGGGCTCCCACTGCTTGCGAATGGCGATGTGCACCGCCTCTTGATCGCCGGCGGCATCAATGGCGTTGCGGATCAGGATCAACAGAACTTGTTGTATCTGGATGGGGTCCACGTTCACCATGTAATGAACAGAGCCGGGTTCATGATGGATCGACACACGCGACTTGTCGACGCCCAACAAGGCAAGGTCGATCGCGGAATGGATCAGATAGGCCAGCACTTCAGTTGAGCGCGCCTCTTCCTGACGGGTAACGAAGCTATGCATTCGCTGGATGATCTGCCCTGCCCGCTGGGCTTGATCGGCTGCCCGCTGCATGATTTGGGCAATCCCGTCGTCTTTATCGGGCAGTTTGCCGGCCAGCCGCTGCCCGGCAGACATATAGTTTGTAATCGCGGTCAATGGCTGGTTGACTTCATGCGCGATGGCCGCTGCCATTTCGCCAAGCACGTTCACCCGGCCAATATGCGCCAATTCCTCTTGCAAGAGCCGAGATCGGCTTTTGCTTTCTTCCAATTCCAACTCGGCTTGGCGTTGGGCGGTGATATCACGGGCGAAGCCGGAAAAGAACGATATGCCGCCTTCCGGCGCCCGAACAGCCGATAAAAGGACTGACAGGCAAATCTGGCTGCCGTCCTTGGCCTGTGTCCATCGCTCCCACTCAACATCCTGCTCTGGCCCGGTTGGCAGATGGTGGCCCAGCTCAGCATCTATCAGAAGCGTCATCGGGTGGGCAGGGCTTTGGCGGGGGGCAGTCAGAATTTCGGAGCGGGAATAGCCGGTCTGCCGCGACATGGCATCGTTGACGATAATGGCATCGCCAGCGTCGGTCAGGAGGATCATGCCGACGGTCGATTGCGCAAATGTCGCCTCAAAGCGTCGATTGGCCTGAAGCGCGCGTTCAGCATTCAGGGCCGCGTCGATTTGCGCCTTGCAAAAGGCCGCATAAAGCAGGGCGCCAGCCAGCACGAGCGCGAAAGACGCGATCGCAGCCTGCAAAAAGGCGTTGCGATAGGCCCAATCACTCTCAGCGTGCAATCGGCCCAGCCGGGACCTCTCCTCCCTTACAAAGGCATCAACTGCGGACCTGAAATGGTCCATTAGCAAGGTTCCCTTTCCACTGGCGACAAATTGGCGGGCGGATGGCAGGCCTTTTTGACGCGCTATCTGGACGGCGCGGGTCGTGAATGCCTGTTTGGCAAGGAAGCTGTGATGGAGGTGTGTAATGCTGGCCTGCCGGGATCCGACGGCCATCTTGCCCAGATCAAGCCAGGTCGTTTGAGCTCGGGCAATTGCACTGTCATAAGGCTCTAGAAAACGGTCCTCACCTGTCAAAACATAGCCCTGCTGGCCTGTTTCGGCATCGCGGGCGATTGACAAGGCATCTTCAGCGGCACTGATGACCCGATAGCCGAGTTGAACCTCATGATTGGCGCTTTCTAAACGACTAAATCCCTCTGCAATCCCAAAAACGGCACTTAACAGACTTAATATTGCAAGGAACAAAAAGGAATAAGAAGGCCCCAGTGTTTTGGGGTAAAAAGGGTAATTGGACTTTTCTATGGAACAGAAGTCGGTAGTGTTGATCATCGGCCGTCGCTTCAAATGACTCTCTGTTTAAGGATGCTATACTCTTGAACAGAATGGATTTTTAGTCAAATGACGTGCTATTACTGATCCGGTGGCGGGGGCGCATGGAGCGACTGGTTTATCTTGTAGATGATGACGATGTCGTTCGGGACTCGGCTGCACTTTTGCTGCAGGCCAACGGGTATCAGGTCATAGCCTTTGCTGATTCCGCATTTTTTTTGGCTGATCTTTGCCCGGCGCGACCCGGCTGCATCATGCTGGATATCTGTATGCCGGGCATAGATGGGTTGGAAACGCAGGAGCAGCTGAACGCCCGGGGCATTGATTTTCCGGTCCTGATCCTGACAGGTGCGGGGGACATCAGCCGAGCAGTCCGCGCGATGAAAAATGGGGCGATTGAGTTTCTAGAAAAACCTTATCAGGAAGCGGCGCTGCTATCGGCATTGGACGCCGGGTTCGATCTTCTTCGCAAACGGGTTTCAGACGGAGGGAAGGCGAAGGATGCGCGCGACAGGATAGCGCGGCTGTCCAATCGCGAACGTCAAGTGATGCAGGGGCTTTTGGATGGCCTGCCCAACAAGTTGATCGCGCATCAATTGGGCCTGAGCATCCGCACGGTGGAAAGCTTTCGCGCCATGCTGATGGAAAAGCTGGGCGTGCGAACTTTGTCTGCAGCTGTGCGGCTTGCTTTGCTGGCCGGTCTACCAGCCCTGAGCGAAGTGGATGGATCGACGGCAGCATGACAAGGGCCGTCCTGCTGGCTAGAGCGATTGGCCGTCGTCGACATCGATCACGCTGCCCGTCACGGCGGCGGACGCATCTGAAGCGAAATAAAGCATTAGCGGATCAAGCGAGTCCATCGGCTGCATCCGCTTGCGGTGGAAGGCCGCAATCTTGGCCTTGCCATAATCCGTCTGAAAAAAATCGCCTGCAATCTCTGTCTGGATATAGCCAGGCTGGATAGTGTTGACGTTAATCCCTTGTCGCACCCATTCCCGCGCTAGGTTCCGCCCCAAATGCGCGACGGCAGCCTTGGTCGCGGCATAGGCGCTATCGCCTTCGCCCGTCAGATGCGCGGTGATAGAACCGATCAGGATGATGCGGCCCCGCCCCGTCTCTTTGGCCCCCGCAGCCATCAAGCGCCGCGCACCTTCGCGGGCGGTGAGATAGACGCCCAGAAAATTGGTATCCGTCACCATACGCAGACCTTGTTCTGACACATCCGTCGAACGCCCCGGCGCTGAGGTGCCAGCATTGGCAATAATGGTATCCACGGTCCCAAATCGTGCTTCGGCGGCGTCATAAGCTGCCGTGATGGAGGTTTCGTCTGTCACATCCATGGCGACGGCTAGGGCGCCGGAACCGCGCGCCTCAATTTCTTCAGCCAAGTCCTTGACCCGGTCCACACGCCGTGCGCCGATGACAATATTTGCCCCTGCTTTGGCAAAGAGACGTGCGAAATGCGCGCCAAGGCCAGAAGATGCGCCGGTGATCAGGGCCGTTCGGCCCGCCAATGAAAAGGGCAGGGACATATCGCTCTCCTTTATCTTTCTCCTCTGTCTGGGGACGTCAAGGAGGCTTGGCAAGGCCTTGTGGTCAAAGAAAAAGGCCCGACAGATTGCTCTGCCGGGCCCGAATTTCTTAGGCGGGGGAACCCCCGGGCCAGATCAGGCGTGTGCCTTCTTGTCGGCCCAGATGTTCTTATATGCGCCCACGCACAGCCCGAAGAAGATGAGCAGGAAGATCATGGCGGCAGTGCCGGCACGCTTGCGCTGTTCAAGCTTCGGTTCGGCGGTCCAAGTCAGGAACGCGGAAACGTCCTTGGCCATCTGGTCCACCGTCGGCTTGGGTGATCCTTCGCCATAGGTCACCTGACCGTCCGTGTTCAGCGGCGCTGGCATCGCGAGATTCAGGTTGGCGAAGTAAGGGTTGTAGTGGGTCGTCTTGCCCGGCATCGAGTCCGGGAACTTCTTCTTCAGTTCCGCGGGCGGATTTTGATAGCCGGTCAGCAGCGAATAGACATAAGCCGACCCGCCATGACGCGCCTTGGTCATCAGCGACAGATCCGGCGGCGCGGCATTATTGTTTGCAGCGCGCGCGGCGATATCGTTGGCATAGGGCGCCGGGATCTTGTCCGTCGGGATCGGCTTGCGCGTTGTCGCTTCCCCGGTTTCCGGATTGATTGACGGCGCTTCTGTTGGCCATTCCTGCGCGATCGTCTTGATCTGGGCTTCGTTATAGCCCAGCTGCGCGAAGTCGCGGAATGACACATAGTGCAAGCTATGGCACGCCGAGCAGACTTCACGGAAGACCTGCAGGCCGCGCTGCAACTGCGCACGATCATATTTGCCAAGCGGGCCGTTGAACGAAAAGTCCACGTCCTTCGGCTTTTTGTGGAACTCATGCTCGGCCGTGGGGGCCGAAGGCGTGGTCACGAAGGTGAAGGCCCCCATCGCGGCCGACACAAGCAGCCAGCCCGAGAAGAAGAGCCCAACAAGAAATGCACCAATGCGGATCATGTCGATAGGTCCTTATTCAGCAGGCTGAAGCGAGGCACCGGCGTTGCTGGCCAGCACGGCTTCGGTAATGGAGTTGGGAAGCGGCTTCGGCGTTTCGACACGCGCAATGATCGGCAGAATGATCAAGAAGTGCGCGAAGTAATAGGCCGCAGCGATCTGACTGATCAAAACGATGCCGTCCGTCGCGTGCGATCCGCCGCAATAGCCGAGAACGACGATGCAAGGGATGAGGCCGAACCAGAAGAACTTCCGGAACAGCGGGCGGTAATGACCCGACCGAACCGCCGACGTATCCAGCCAAGGCAGGAAGAACAGCAGCAGAATGGCCGCGAACATTGCAAGGACGCCAAGCAGCTTTGCCGGGATGAACAGGAAGTCCACGGTGAAGGCACGCAAGATGGCGTAGAACGGCCAGAAATACCATTCGGGAACGATATTGGCCGGCGTCGACATCGGATTGGCCGGAATATAGTTATCCGGCTCACCCAAGAAGTTCGGCGCGAAGAACACCAGCGTCGCAAAGACGATGAAGAACGCCGCAACGCCCACGCCGTCCTTGGCGGTGTAATAGGGATGGAACGGCACGGTATCTTGCTCTGCCTTCACTTCCACGCCCGTCGGGTTTGACGAGCCGGGGATGTGAAGCGCCCAGATGTGCAGGACGATGACGCCCAAAATCACGAACGGCAGCAAATAGTGCAGCGAGAAGAAGCGGTTGAGAGCGGCGTTATCCGGCGCAAAGCCACCCAGCAGCCAGGTCTGGATCGGTTCACCCACCAGCGGGATGGCGCCAAACAGGCCGGTGATAACCTTGGCGCCCCAGAAGCTCATCTGGCCCCAGGGAAGGACATAGCCCATGAACGCCGTTGCCATCATCAGCAAGAAGATGACAAGGCCCAAGTGCCAAACCATTTCGCGCGGCGGCTTGTACGACCCGTAGAACAGGCCGCGGAAAATATGGGTGTAAACGACGATGAAGAACATCGACGCGCCGTTCATGTGCGCATAGCGGATGAACCAACCTGCATTCACATCGCGCATGATGTGTTCAACCGATGCAAAGGCCACCGTGCTTTCGGCGGCGAAGTGCATCGCAAGAATAATGCCCGAAATGATCTGAACCATCAGGGCAACACCAGCCAGAACGCCGAAGTTCCAAAAATAGTTCAGGTTGCGCGGAACCGGATAGCCGGCACCCACAGCATTGTAGACGAAGCGCGGCAAAGGCAGCTTCTCGTCCAGATAGCGCGTGAACGCGGTGGACGGCTTATATTCGTTTGCCCAAGGAAAACTCATAGATCCAATCCTCAGCCGACTTTGACGACAGTGTCAGAGGTGAAGGAATAGTCCGGCACCATCAGGTTTTTGGGGGCCGGGCCTTTGCGGATGCGACCCGCCGTGTCGTAAGACGACCCGTGGCAGGGGCAGAAATAGCCGCCAAACTCGCCCTTAATTTCACCGGCAGCAGCGCCCAACGGCACGCAACCCAAATGGGTGCAAACGCCCATGGTAATCAGCCACTGCTTATGGCCTGGCTTGGTCCGGTCTTCCAGCGTTTGCGGATCGCGCAGCTCGGAAGTGGAGACCTTCTCGGCGGCGGCAATCTCTTCAGGCGTCAGGTGACGCACAAACAGCGGCTGTTTGCGGAAGATGGTCTTGATCGCCTGGCCCGGCGCGATGGCAGAGACATCGACTTCGGTCGACGCCTCGGCAAGCACGTCTGCCGAGGGATTCATCTGGTTAATGAGGGGAAGGGCAACCGATACGGCCCCCACACCCGCGAAACTTGCCGCGGCGACGTTAATAAAATCACGACGGCGCACGCCGCCCTGTTCTTCGCCAGCGGTTGCGCTGTCTTCCGTCAAACTTGCCATGCTTTCCATTATCCCTGATTCGACCGCCGCCCTGTGCCTCTCAAAGCCCCGAAAACTCGGGAACCACGCGAAACTCAGGGCTTTGACCCCCGGAACCGTTAGATTTGCGGGCCTGATAGCGATCTTGCCCTAAGTTGCAAATACGAAATCCATGCCGCTTGCGCTCTGGAACCTGCTTCGCCTAACCCAGCGGCATGAGAATAGCGCTTTACCAGCCCGAAATTGCCGGAAATGTGGGGGCGATCCTGCGTCTGTCGGCCTGCCTCGATGTTCCTGTGGATATCATTGATCCTTGTGGATTTGCTTTTTCTGACAAGAAATTGCGACGGTCCGGCATGGATTATGCGGAACGGGTTGAAATTGCCCGCCATCCCGACTGGTCATCGTTTCGTGCGCAGGCTCCAGGCCGGTTGATCTTGATGTCCAGCAAGGCCGAAAACCTGATTGGCAGCTTTGCGTTTCTGCCCGGCGATACCTTGTTGATGGGGCAGGAAAGTGCCGGCGTGCCGGGCGACGTCCGGGATG
>JAHEGQ010000093.1:0-785 GCA_024645025.1 Sphingomonadaceae bacterium | reverse complement strand
TCGCCAAACCGGTCAGTTGCCCAAGGGGTGAGGTGCTTGCATTCACCCGTCACGGCCTTAAAGCGCCCGGCATGAAAACGCCGCTCGTCCCATTCGCGCTCGATGAAGAGCAACAGGCCGCCCGTTCCTGGTTTGAGGATTTGCGCAACCGCATCTGCGCGGAATTTGAAGCGATTGAACGAGAGGCTGGCAGCGATGCCGTCTTTGAGTATCAGCCTTGGAACCGCGATAATGATCCAGCGGCGCAAGGCGGTGGCGGCGTGCGGGGCCTGATGAAGGGGGCGGTGTTTGAAAAGGTTGGCGTGAATGTGTCGACCGTCGGCGGCGCCTTTTCGGACGAATTTTCCAAAACGATTCATGGCGCGGGGGATAACCCCAATTTCTTTGCAACGGGCATCAGCCTTGTGGCGCATATGGCCAATCCCCATGTTCCCGCCGTTCACATGAACACCCGGTTTCTGGTGACCCAAAAGCGTTGGTTCGGCGGCGGGGCGGACCTGAACCCACCCATTCCCTATGAAGCGGATACGGCTGAATTTCATGCGCGTCTAAAGGCCGCCTGCGATCTGCACGGTGCCGATTATTATGATCGCTTCAAAAAATGGGCGGATGACTATTTCTATATCCCGCACCGCAAGGTGCATCGCGGTGTTGGCGGGATTTTCTATGACCATCTCGAAGGAGATTTTGCGGCAAATTTTGCCTTTACCCGGGCAGTGGGGGAGGCCTTTCTGGATGTCTTCCCCCAGATTGTCCGGCGGCGCATGGGGCTTGCGTTCAGCCCA
>JAHEGQ010000244.1 GCA_024645025.1 Sphingomonadaceae bacterium | reverse complement strand
TTCGAAATTTCACTACGGTTTATATAATTCAATTACTTACGGACCAGAGAAGGTTGGATCCGGGTCGACTACGCACCGCCAGCCCTCTCGCCCAGCAGGGCCCCACCGTTTCAGAAAAATGGCTTAACAGGCCAGTCCCGGCTGCTAGGATTGATGCGCGCCTTGTCTAGAACCGCCCTTTATGAGGCAAGCCAGGCCGCGCTGGCAACGGTCACCGCTGCGCCCAGCAGGGCGAGATAGGGCAAGATGCCCGCCTTGGGCTGGACGACGGTGCGCTCAAATGGGTCGTCCGCAGTGCCTTCTGAAACGGGAAACTGCCCCTTATCCTGCACATAATGGCGAAAAGCGAAGACAGGGATAATCACAAGAACGGCCAGCAGCCCGTTTCGAAGCGTCCCCGCCCCCCAGACATCGGCACCAGCCCCCATCCAGACCATATTCACAAAGCCGAAGATCGCGCCAAGCGCGAGCAGCCAATTTGGGCAGCGATAGGGTCGGTTCCAATCCTTCCGATCAATCCGGTGAATCCAGCCCGATTGAAGGTTCAGAAAATTGAAAACGAAATAGCAGACGTTGGAAATCATCAGCACCGCGAAATAATCGGAGGCGAGCAGCAGAAGGAGGTTGAA
This sequence comes from Sphingomonadaceae bacterium, assembly GCA_024645025.1. GTDB lineage: Bacteria > Pseudomonadota > Alphaproteobacteria > Sphingomonadales > Sphingomonadaceae > Aquisediminimonas. The sequence goes on along the minus strand of JAHEGQ010000244.1, from coordinate 1,734 downwards.
TCCGAGATCGGTCCACATGGCCGCCGTCGGCGCGCCATGATGGTTGACGCGCGATAAGTAGCGCGGCAGCCAGCCATCCACCGACGCCTGATAGAGCGTGCGAGAGGAACCCATCATCGAGGTCATAACGATCAGCAACAGGGCCAGCACCAGCATGACGATGAGCATATTGCCAATCACAGCACCGCCCCCGACGATTCTGGCAAGCGCCTTGGCAACGCCTGAGCCATCATAGATGGTCGGATCCAGCATCCCCTCCAGCCCTAGCGAAGCCTGAAAGGCCAGCGGCACCAGCGTGAAGATGGCCATGCACAATAAACCGGCTGCGAAAAGCGCACGGGCCGTATCCTTGGCCGGATCGCGGAATTCGCGGGTGTAGCAAACCGCCGTTTCAAATCCGTAGGTTGACCAGCCTGCCCCAAACATGGCCCCGGCCAGCAGGGTCAATCCGGCGGCGTTCCAGCTGCCGAAGCCCACCTCTCCTGCGGCGTCGCGCACGAGGGGCAACAACGGAAACAGATGGTCGCGCGGCAAGTCCCCCGTCAGCAGCGGCACCAGCCCCACCAGCAAGAGCGGGAGCATACAAGCAAAACCAAGAATTTTCTGAAAATTAGCCGCGCGCGCCGCGCCATGATGCTGCAGCGCAAAGGTCAAAAGCAAGAACCCAGTCGCGATGAGAGAGACCAGGTTGACGCGTAGATGCAGGCCTTCGCGCACGAAATCGAGAGGAAGAAGGTCCAGCTGCCATTGCCGGATTGCGGAGTCTGCCGGGAACAGGCTAGCCATGACATAGCCTGCAGCCAAACTTGTTCCCAGCGCCAGAACCGGCGACCAAGCAAGCCAATTACACCAAACAGATATTGGGGCGATAAACTTGCCATAAGGCAGCCAGCCGGCCGCCCCATAGACGGAGGCACCGCCAGATTTATTCGGATAAAGCCCAGCAATCTCGGCGTAGACGAAGGACTGGGCAAAGCCCATCAGGATGGAGGCAATCCAGATCACCCAGCTGGGCTGGCCAATCATCGTCGCAATGCCGCCCATGGTCAGCAAGACACCGGCTGGCACCCCGCTGGACGCCCAAAAGGCATCTTTCCAATCAAGCTGGCGGCGCAATTGCTGCTGCGCCACCTGATCCGACATTGGCTGCCCTGCCGCCTGAGTTGCCACCGCCCTTACCCTCCACAGACAAGAGGCCAGCCTCACACCCCTGTGTGAAGCTGGCGCTCATGACCTTTTCAGACCTGACCCTTAACGTCCGAAATTATACCGAACGGTCAGGCCCCAAGTGCGCGGCTTGGCGTACACGCCCAGCGTGTCCCCCCAATAAAGCGACCCGTCAAAGGCATAGACGCGATAGGCCTTGTTAAAGAGGTTGTTGACGAAAAGCGCCACGTCCACCTTCTCATTGGCGGTGGTGAAGCCGATCCGCCCATTTGCGACACCATAGCCGCGTTCGCGCTCAACCGGTGCGCACATGACGGTGAAGCACATCTTGCTTTGGAAGATAGCATCTCCCTGCACCGACGCGGTGCCGCCCGCCAGCGGGAATTCATAGCGGGCGGACGCGCTGCCGGACAATTTCGGCGCTTGCGGCAAATCATGGTTCACCACAGTCACGCCGTCGGGCAGCAGGACGTTCTTGACTTCGCTATCCTGATAGGCCCCCGACAGTTGCAGGGTCAGACCGTCGATCGGACGCGTGGTAAAGTCCGCCTCGATCCCCTTCACCTT
>JAHEGQ010000238.1 GCA_024645025.1 Sphingomonadaceae bacterium | reverse complement strand
AGCCCGGGCTTGTCGACATCCGGCGACGAAAATGGGGAGTAGAACTGCAAAGCTTGCGGACGGCGCGCTGTGTTCCGATCTTGTTCCAATCGTCGGCGCGTTCGGCGGCAAGGGCGCCTTACAACGCCGCCACGTCGTCTGCGGACTGCGTGAAGGAAAATTCGATCGCGTCGGCGTGCCGCGCGAGAAAGGGCAAAATTGCCCTGTCGTCATCGGTAAGGGCGGTCACATCAAGGTCAACGTCAAGAAAGTTGACGCCCTTTTTGGATCTGAGTTTTTGGCCCTTTTCGTCGGGGCCAGCAGCGATGCGCACCGCAACGCCCAAAGGTTCACGGCGCAGCACTTTCGTCAGCAGTTTCCCGTCATGGACGTAAATGCGATGGCCGACATCAGAAAGGGTCAGCGCTTCGGCCAAGGTGTATTCAATGCCGGGCAGTTTTGGGTGCCAGATGCAACTGGCCCGGCAAGGTGATGGCCAATTCGTCGTCCGTCATCACACGGTGCCGTCTTTGCGGGCATGCACTGCGCCAGTTCGAATTTTGAGACCGGGCAGATCCATCATGATCTTCATCCGCCGACCGGTTTCGGTGACGGCGTGGGCCACATGCGGCGCTGCAAGTCGCGCAGATCGTTGTGACGCAACGCCAGATAATGCGCAAAGTTTTCCGCGCTTGGCGGAAATTCGGGGGTATAGATCCGGCCCTAGCAGCGGTTAACGATCTGTCCCGCATCGGTTAGCGCCGCGGCTTTCAGTCCCGCCAGATCGTTGGCGAGAGTGGTCAGGCTATTGTCAGTTATCGGAGGCTCTTTCACCCAGCAAACCTGACACGCAAAAGAAGACACATCCGTGACAAGGCAGCGGGGTGGCAGGCCAAAGAGCTTCGAATTGGGGTTGGTTTATCGAAATTTCACACTCGGTCCGCTGAAATCCGCTGCCAGATTTCACGGTCATAAAATAGGCGTTCGCTTTCTGAGGCAAACGCACTTCAGGAAAATCCGCTGCCAAAGTCAAATAGCCGTGTTGCGCCGGAAAGGTCGTTCAATATTGCACGATCGGCGGTGCGGCGATTAAAAATTGCATTTAGTACTGCGTTGGGCGCGGACGGATGTGACCGCAGACTTTGCTGCGTGCGCGATTCTGTTGACGCTGGCGATGAATACCGCAGCGAAGGCGGCGACGGTGGCATGGTTGGGCGGCAGTTTGGTTGGCAAACGGGTGGGCTTGGCGCGTGCAATGGCTGTGGCGGCCGGGAGCTTGGATATTTCAGCTTTGGCGACGCAAATCGTGGGCCGGACTTATACGGCGCTGGCTTTTAGCCTTGCGATCAGGTCCGCCGCGCAGTCAGGCAACAGCGACAGATCGTCGGGCAAGGACAGCCGATGCACCTGACAGCGCGTGGCCACCCGGAATCCCCATTCGGCCAAGCGCCGATGTAGGTCGGCAGAAAGCACGCGATACCAATAGCCAGATTGCGCCAAAAGCGGGGCCGCCTTTTCAAAGGAAAGCTGCGGGGAAAGCTGCAGCGCCTTGTTCTTATTGCGGGGTTCAAGAATATAGACCTGCCGCAAGGCCGCATCGGCGCGCGAAGGATTGGTTGCGGGGGGCGTCCAAACCACGCCTTCGTCAAGCAAAAGCGGGTGTTCAAACGCGGGTCTGATATTGCCTTGCAGGCCAAAGCGTTGCGCAAAGGCGGGCGAGATTTTGACGCCTTCGGGGCCTGCGCGCAGCTGCAGCGGATCTGCGGCAGGAAGAACAACCTCTTCCGACAAAAGCCGCCCACCTGCCGCGATCAGCGCCGCCGTCAGCGATGATTTTCCTGCGCCGCTTTCGCCCACGAACATCGCGGCATGATCGCCGGCGGCAATCGCGCAGCCGTGCAGACAGACGCCGCCGCTGACATAGGCATGCGCGGCAAAACCGATGGTAAGCACCAGTTGCGCCACGTCTGCCGGGCGGCTTGCGCCGGACCAATCCACCATGATTTGGGTCGGCTTCACCGAGATGACCGCCTTGTCGGCAAGCTCTGCCGCGTGGCACAGCAACAGCCAGTGGTCTGGTGCCAGAACGGCAAGCGACAGATAGGCCGAAATCCGTTCCTGCGGCAAAGCGTAGGGGTCTGGATGCGCGGCCCCGATCACAACGTGCAAATCCGGGTCAGCGGTTTCCAGCGCGGCGGGTAAATGCAGCGGCAGGTCTGACCAGATGCGGCGACCGAAGGCGGCGTAGTGAAACGCTTGTGTCATGCGGCCCCCTCGGCCTTGTTCAGCTTTGCGATCAGCGGCGCATAGATCGGATGCCCCGCCATCGTGGCAAATGCCGCCTGCGCGTCTGCGTCGCGCCCTGCGTCTTGCAGCAAGCGCCCAGCGAGCCA
>JAHEGQ010000230.1 GCA_024645025.1 Sphingomonadaceae bacterium | reverse complement strand
GCAATCAGAGGCCGGGCAAAGAGAAGGGCTGTCACAAAGGCCGAAACGGGATTGCCCGGCAGGCCCAGCAGCACAGCAGACCCCAGCCGCCCAGCCATTAGAGGTTTGCCCGGCCGCATCGCGATTTTCCAAAAGTCGATTTCTGCCCCCAAGGCCTCTAGCGCCGGTTTGACAAGGTCATGGTCGCCCACCGACGCCCCGCCGGTTGAAATGACAAGGTCCGCGCTTTGGGTGGCCCGATCAAAGGCCTGTTCGGTGGCGTCGCGCACGTCCGGCACAATGCCCAGATCAACGATATCGCACGCGCCTGATCGCAGAAGCGCCGCCAGCATCAGGCCGTTGGTGGCGGGGATTTGGCCTTCGCCTAAAGGGTGGCCAGGCAGCACAAGCTCATTCCCAGTGGACAAAAGCGCGACGCGGACCTTGCGCCGCACCGGGACGTCGGCATGGCCCGCCATCGCCATCAGCGCCAGAGCGGCCGGCGTAACCGGGTCACCGCGCCGCATCAGCGTGCGCCCTGCCTCAAAATCTTCGCCAGCCTGACGGACGTGCTTGCCAGGCTGAATGTTGAGGGCGGTCGACAGGCGCACCTGATCGCCGGTCTGGGCCATGTCTTCCTGCATGACAACGGTGTCGGCCCCCAGCGGAAGCGGCGCTCCGGTAAAGATACGCAGGGCGGTGCCGGGTGCCAATGGCGCGGGCAGCGGCCCCCCTGCGGCCGATTCCCCTGCCACGGCCCAAGGGCCGGGCAGGTCCGCATGACGAATGGCATAGCCATCCATCGCGGAAAGGGCGCGCTCGGGCTGGGTGCGCCGGGCCAGAATATCGTCGGACACCCAGCGCCCCAGCGCGTCCTGAAGAGAGCAGCTTTCCTTCGCTACGGGGTCCGCCAAGGCCAGAGCGCGGCGTTGGGCGGTATCCAGATCAATCACGGGGTCGCCCGCCAATCACCGGATCGGCCACCTGATTTGGCAAGCAGCCGTATCGCGCCCATCACCATCGCTTTGTCGAGCGCTTTGGCCATGTCATAGACGGTCAACAGCGCGACCGAGGCGGCGGTCAGGGCTTCCATCTCAACGCCGGTCTGGTCGCTGGTGCGCGCCGTTGCAGTCACCCGTACGCCGTCTGCCATCAGGTCCAGATCAACGGTGACAGAACTCAGCGCGATGGGGTGGCAAAGCGGGATCAAGCTGCTGGTGTTCTTTGCAGCCATGATGCCGGCAATACGGGCCACGGCCAACACATCGCCCTTTTTGGCGCTGCCATCGCGAATGGCGGTCAGCGCCTGATCGGACATGGTGATCTGCCCTTCAGCCACGGCCACGCGTTCGGTGACAGCCTTGGCCGAGACATCGACCATATGTGCCGCACCCTGATCATCCAGATGGGTCAGCTTGGCCATTACCCCTCCAACAAGGCGCGGGTGGCCGCTTCAACATCGGCTTGCCGCATCAGGCTTTCGCCCACCAAAAAGCAGCGCACGCCATGGGCGGACATCGCCGTCAGATCGGCATGGCTACCAAGTCCGCTTTCCGCCACAAAGGTGCAATCGGCTGGTGCTTGCTCCACCAATTCATAGGTTCGCGCAAAATCAACCGAGAAGTCTTTGAGATTGCGGTTGTTCACACCAATCAGCCGCGAACGGAGCGCCAAGGCGCGCTGCAGTTCGTCTGCGTCATGGGTTTCGATCAGCACGTCCATCCCGAGCGCCAGCGCCGTTTCCTCAATTTCGGCCGCCAGCGCATCGTCCAGCGCGGCCATGATAACTAGAATGGCATCCGCCCCCAGCGCCCGGGCTTCCAGCACCTGCCATGGATCGACCATGAAGTCCTTGCGCAACACAGGCAGGCCGCAGGCCGCACGGGCGGCGACCAGATAGTCTTCATGCCCTTGAAAATAGGGGGCATCGGTCAGGACAGACAGGCACGCCGCCCCACCCGCTTCATAAGCGCGGGCATGGGCGGGTGGATCAAAATCCGCGCGGATCAGGCCCTTGGATGGGCTGGCCTTTTTGATTTCGGCGATCAGGCCAAAGCCTTTGGACGCCTTGGCATCCAGCGCCGCACGAAAGCCGCGGGGCGGCGTTTGCTGGCGCGCCCGGCCTTCCAGCTCCGCCAAGGAGATTGCAGCCTTACGGGCCTTTACTTCGTCGCGCTTGGTGGCGCAGATTTCGTCAAGCTTGTTCATGAATAGGCAATCCAGCAATCGAGCAGCGTCTTGGCAAGGCCGCGATCAATCGCTTCTGCGGCCTCTTCCATCCCTTGGGCAAAATCCTGGGCATGGCCGGCAACGATCAGCGCAGCGGCGGCGTTCAGCAGCACCGCATCCCGATAGGCCCCAGCCTCGCCCATCAACAGACGATGCAGTGCTGCTGCGTTAT
>JAHEGQ010000225.1 GCA_024645025.1 Sphingomonadaceae bacterium | reverse complement strand
CGTGCCCATCATTGGCGCGCCGGACTTCATCGAAACCCCCATCAGCGCGACCCCAAGCACCATCGGGCACCCCGGACGGATCAACTGCGCATAGGCGATCCCGGCAAGCGCCTCGGCCAACAGCAGCGCCACGCCGATTTGCGGGCTTGCAGGGGCGCTGGCTCCGGCCAAGAGGAATGGCGTCAAAAGCGCGGGCTGGTTGGCGGCGGCATAGATGCGCAGGGACTGCAGCATGGTTTCGTCCCAGACCAACGGGGTGTTGCAGTTCAACAGTGCCGTGACGACGACATTTTGCTGCAGATGGTCGTCACCAAAAACAATCCGCAGCATGTCAATCGTATCACGGGCGGCGGTTTCGGAATGAACAGACCCCATGATCGGCTTGTCCGACAAGCTCAGCGCCGAGGATACAAGGTCAAGGTGACGCTGCGCAACCGGCACGTCCTGCGGCTCGACCGGCAAGATGCCCGCAACATGCATGGCGGGGCTCATCTGCGCCAGTTTGAGGAAGTTCCGCGTATCGGCAAGCTCCGACCGGCGGCGTTCTCCGTCCAAGCCGTAGACAAAGGGCGCGCCATAGACATTGGCGAATACGGCGCTTTTGCCGCCGACATCTACCGTATGGGCCGGATTTCGGGCGTGAAATCGATAGTCTGCGGGCGCTTGGCTGATCAGATGCATCACAAGATCTTCGGGGATGTGCACCCGCTCGCCTTGCACATTCGCTCCGGCGCGGGCCCAGTCGGCCAAGGCCACCGGGTCGCGAAAAACGATGCCGGTCTGGAACAGAATTCGCATCGCGGCGCGGTGGATGCGTTGAACCCCCTCGGGGCCAAGCAGGTCGATTGGTCCGACGTTAAGTCGGGCGGCGGGCAAATAGACTGGCGCCGCCATGGTCCGCGCCTGCACTCGTGCGGCTCTGCCGCTGCGTTTGGTGTCCATTTCCGCCTCCAGTTACCGGGGCTAGCCTAGCCCAAGCGGCAGCCCATGCGGAACGGCACAAAATTTACCCGGCATCATAACTTCAGATTATCTTGCGGCAGAAATATCCCCGGATGCGCTGCGCGGTCCTGACCCATCCGCCGCAACACCCACTGGACGAAAGCTTCGGCTGCCGGCGACTGGGACTTGCGGCGCGAGCTGACCAGCCAGATCGACTTTCCCGTCGCCAACCGCCGCGGCCCGACCTGTTGCAAGTTGCCTGCCAACACCTGATCCAACACCAGATGCGACCAGCCAAGTGCCACACCATGCCCAAGGCTGGCAGCCCCCAAAGAGCCCAAGGCGTCCGAGAAAACCACCGCCTCCTCCACCCGCCCCGCAGCGCCGTCGGTCGCCGACAACCAGTCCCGCCACCCAAAGCGCACACGGTGTTTTTCGCGAAAATGCAACAGGCGGGCGCGGGCGAGGTCGCCGATATGCCCCCCTGTTTTCGCAATGAAACCGGGGTGGGCCACGGGAAAAATCACTTCAGGCACCAACTCTTGCGCCGCAAGGTCGGCCCAGTTGCCATCACCAAGACGCGCCGAGACTTCGATCCCCTCGGCATAAAGGTCTATGTCATCATGGCTGCTTTCCAAAATCGCAAGGTCAATACCGGGGTGGGTTTCGGTGAAATCCGCCAGCCGGGGCAACAGCCAAAGCTGCAAAAACGACGCCGAAAACGCCACCCGTACCGTGTCGCGCCGCACCCCCTGCCGCATGGCCATGATCGAGGCGTTCAGCAAATCGAAGCTGCGCTCGACATCGACGAAAAGCCGTTTGCCCTCGGCGGTTAGCTCCAAAGGCCGGGTATCGCGGTGAAACAGTTTGAAGCCCAAAGACGCCTCAAACTGTCTGATCATCTTAGAAACTGCGGGCTGAGAGACGTTCAACTCCTCCGCAGCGGCGGTAAAACTGCGGCGCCGGGCAGCAGCCTCGAAAGTGAAAAGCACATTGGCCGAAGGGATATGATTGCGCAGGGCGTGCATGACATCAGGCTATGATAGGCAGTCCTGATCGGCAAGCGACAAGGCACCGGAAAGCGGCGGCGCAAAGCCGCATCAGCCAACAGCTTGCCGCACAAAGACGTCGAACACCAGATTAACAGACCCGGGCACAGCGCAGCCGCGATGCCTGCTTTTCGGCGCAAAGCGATCCAGAAACCAGGCGCAGAATTGAACCATGGGTAACTTTGGCCCAAGTTTGACCTGAATTAACAAGCCCATCGCTGCGATGACCAAAACAGGCACTCTATGCCGCAGTCGTGATACCTGATGTAACGGATCCCAGAATTTGACAGGCTTCGTCTCCTTGAGATTTGAACCGCTGGGCTTTAGGCAGGACATCGGACGAAAAACTTAACTCATACGCCAACGATTAAGGCACGCGATCGAAAATCCGCGC
>JAHEGQ010000220.1 GCA_024645025.1 Sphingomonadaceae bacterium | reverse complement strand
GAAAGCGATGCGGTCAATTGATCCGCCCTTGCCTCAGCCAGGTTGCGCGCCTCAGCCAGGCCTGCGGCCTCAACGGTTTTTGCGCGCATGTCTTGTGCTGCTTTTTCAATCGCATCATGCTGGCTGGTGATCAGCCATTGATCATCGCGGATGCGGCTTTCCATGGCATCGATCTGAAGCCGTGCCGCCGCAAGATCAGCGGCAAGCCGTGCCGCATCACCAATCAGCGGGCCCAGGGCCTCAGGCTCTAAGGGCTCAGCCCCGCCCTGCTGGGGCGGAAATGTGCCGCCGTCATCCGTGGTCAGGGCATATTGTGCTGCCCCTTTCAATGATCCATCAGGATTCAGCACAATCAGAATCCGTTCGATATATTTTGCCATCACGTTCTCCAGTTTGTTCCATCAGAAAAGACAGGCCGCCGCACCGCACCGCCACTTGCCACCACGGCACCAAAGGTGGGCGCATTCAAATCCGTGGCAAAGGCCATGGCGCCCGATCCCGCCGTGCCCGCCGCAGGCAATGTGGCCACCGTGTAACTTGCAAGTTTTATGGCCGCATTGAATGTGGCAAGGCCCGTGGCATCAAATTGCAGGCGGATATTGCCCGAACCATCGGCCAGGATCACATTGTTGGCGAGGTTTGCAGCAAGGCCCGTGGCCCGGCCCATGATGGTGTTGCTGCTGCCCGTGGTAATGCCGGCCCCCGCCTGCTCACCCACCAGCGTGTTGTTGGAGCCGGATGAGAGCTGATAGCCCGCAAGCCGGCCAAACAGCACATTGAATTGCCCATCGGCCAGGGCAAGGCCCGCCTGCTGGCCGAATGATGAATTGAAACTCCCCGTGGTCACGCCAGCCATGGCCTGCTGGCCAACACCAGTGTTGCCTGATGTGCCTGTGGTTGATTGCAACACCTGCGGACCAACGGCCACATTGCCACTGCCGCCCTGCATCGCGGCAAGGGCATTATACCCCACACCCAGATTGTCACTGCCACCTGTAAGCCCGGCAAGCGTTCCCTCGCCAAACCCATGGTTGCGCGCGCCCGTCAGGGTGAAGTTGCCCGATGTCTTGCCAAAGAACTGGTTGTTGGTGCCATAGCTGTGGGCAAGCCTCACGCCGTTTTGCTGCAGCACGCCCGCGGCCGATCCTGTTGTTGACGCAATATTGACAAGTGCCAGATTGGCCGCAAGCTTGGGGGCCGTGACAGCGCCATCGGCAAGATCAGCCGTCTGCCTTTGCCCATCCGGGAACACAGTTGAAGCCCCAGCAAGATTGGTAAAGCTTGATGGCTCATTGAGTTGGGCACACCAGCGCGTGTTGACGGCCGCCGCCTCAATGGTGGCTGAGCCCGAGAATGTGTTTTCCCTGACCACAGCATTTTGCGTGGTGCCGATCCGCAGCCCCTTGGAAGAAACCAGACGGTTGCCCACAATGCGCGACCACTTGCCGGAAACCCCGGCCTGCACAGGTGCTGCAAAATCATGCACCTCAATGTCATGCCGGTTGCCGGCAAGGGTATTGTCTTCGAAATAGCTGTTGCCGCTGACCGTGAGGTGATAGAAGTTGGAGGCCTTGAGGCCGCCATTGCAACTCTGCACATCAGCGCCAAACAGGCCCACCTCAAACATTTCATCAATGATGATGCCCCAATCGCCAGCCTCCAGAATATTGAGGCCATGGAAATTGAGGGAATGCCCATTCACCGGAACAACAGGCACACCAGGGTCGCTGTCATAGGTCTTTGTCACCAACCCCGAAAGCGCGGGCTTCCAGGCATGGCAGAAATGACTATCAACCTCACCCGCCACAATATCAAAGGCATTGCCACCACAGGCCACGCCACCCTCGGTCACCACATTGCGCACCGAAACATTGTGCATGCGAAGCTTGGTGGCAAGGCGCGCCTTGAAGGCGTGATTTCCAGTATTGCCCGTGGCCGCCTGCAGCACCAGGTTTTCCACATAGCATGAAAAAAGATGGTTGCCTGTTGTGGGATCATCAAAGGCAAAGGCAACACCATCATTGACGCGGTTGATGGCGCACAGGTTGCCCATCACCGATACCAGCTGATGCTTGGGGTTGAAATCCCCCGTCATCTTGATCACACCACCTGGCGGCAGCACAATCACCGTGGGTCGGGGCCGTTGTGTCGCATTCATGGAAGGGATTGTTGCAAGCGCCGCCGTCACCGCCGCCGTATCATCCGCAATACCATCCGCCACCACACCCCATTCACCCTTAAGGTCAATGAAATTCGGGTTTGCGCCATCCCATCCCAGGCCCAGCATGTCGCGCATTTTCGACATGGAAATGCTTTGCGGATTGCCGATCGCATTTGTGGGATTGCCCAAAACGCTGCGGGCCGCCATGGGCCCAGCCGATCCCGCCTGGTTGG
>JAHEGQ010000085.1 GCA_024645025.1 Sphingomonadaceae bacterium | reverse complement strand
CAGCCTCGACATCGTCGAGCTGGTCATGGCGTTCGAAGAAGAATTCGGCGTCGAAATCCCCGATGATGCTGCCGAAAAGATTTCGACCGTCAAGGACGCGATTTCCTATATCGACAGCCACAAGGGCTGATCTCAGGGCATTTGCCTTGATCGAATCGACGTTATCGAAGACGGTTTCCGGCAATGTCGGGAGCCGTTTTTGATTCTGGAAGACTGGAGACGCTTATGCGCCGCGTAGTTGTGACCGGGCTGGGTCTGGTAACCCCGCTGGGTGGTGATGTGGAAACAACCTGGGCCAATCTGCTTGCGGGCAAATCGGGCGCGGGCAAGATCACGCGTTTCGATGCGTCTGACCAGAAATGCCACATCGCGTGCGAAGTGAAGCCCAAGGACCATCCCTATGGCTTTGATGCGGACAAGCGCGTCGATCACAAGATTCAGCGTCAGGTTGATCCGTTCATCGTCTACGGCATTGATGCTGCGGGCCAGGCGCTGGAAGACGCCGGCCTGACGGAGATGGACGACGACCTGAAGATGCGGACCGGCTGTTCGATTGGGTCAGGCATTGGCGGTCTGCCCGGCATTGAAAGCGAATCGATCGTCCTTCACGAAAAAGGGCCGAGCCGCGTCTCACCGCATTTTGTGCATGGGCGGCTGATCAACCTGATTTCGGGTCAGGTCTCGATTAAATATGGCCTGATGGGCCCCAACCATGCGGTCGTGACCGCCTGTTCCACCGGCGCACACTCCATCGGGGATGCCGCCCGCATGATCAAGGATGGCGATGCCGACATCATGCTGGCGGGGGGTGCCGAAAGCACGATCAACCCGCTGGGCGTTGCGGGCTTTGCCCAAGCGCGCGCGCTCAACTGCAGCTTTAATGACCGGCCGGAACAAGCCAGCCGCCCCTATGACAAGGACCGCGATGGCTTTGTGATGGGCGAAGGTGCGGGCGTTGTCGTGCTGGAAGAATATGAGCACGCCAAGGCGCGCGGTGCCAAGATTTATGCTGAAGTCGTCGGCTATGGCCTGTCGGGCGATGCCTATCACGTGACGGCGCCGCATCCCGAGGGCAAAGGCGCGGAACTTGCGATGCGTATGGCGCTGCGCAAGGCGGGCCTTGCCTCGGGTGACATTGATTATGTGAATGCCCATGGCACCTCCACCATGGCCGACACGATTGAACTGGGCGCGGTCAAGCGCGTTCTGGGCGACAATTTGGGCGGCGCATCGATGAGCAGCACCAAATCGGCCATCGGCCATTTGTTGGGTGGTGCTGGCGCTGTGGAAGCAATTTTCTGCATCCTTGCGATCCGCGACCAGATCGTGCCGCCGACGCTAAACCTCGACAACCCAGACGAGGGCACTGAAGGCGTCGATCTGGTGCCCCATGTCGCCAAGAAGCGGTCGGTGAAGGCTGTCCTGAACAATAGCTTCGGCTTTGGCGGCACCAATGCCAGCCTTGTGATGAAGGCCATCTAAGCCCGTGCGCCGCGCGATCCGGTTGGTCGCGCTGCTTGCGGCGCTGGGCGCGCTCTGGCTGGTCGGGGGGTGGTTCCTGCCCGGTCCCTTAAAGGCGGATCGCCCCTTCATGGTGGCGTCAGGGGATAGCCTGTCCGCCGTTGCCGCCAAGCTGGAGCGAGAGGGGGCCATTGGCAGCGCCAAGGTCTTTCGCGTGCGGGCGCGGCTTTTGGGCAGCGACACCCCCGTGAAATCCGGTCGCTTCCTACTTCCCAAAGGCGCAAGCCCGCGCATCCTGCTCGACATTCTGCAAGGTGGTCGCTTGAACCGCCTGTTCGTCACCATTCCAGAAGGGATGCCATCCATCATGGTGCGCGACCGGCTGATGGCGACGCCGGGCTTGACGGGGGATATCCCGGTACCCGCAGAAGGCTCTATCTTGCCCGACACCTATGAAATCGGGGCCGGAGAAACCCGCGCCGCCGTTCTTGGTCGGATGCAGGCCGCCATGACCCGGACCTTAGATCAATTGTGGCGGGCGCGGTCGACCCGCACCTTTGCCAAGACGCCCGAACAGGCGATCATCCTTGCCAGCATCATTGAAAAGGAAACCGGCAAAGCGTCCGAACGCCGTCTGATCGCAGGGCTTTACACCCAGCGCCTCCGCATCGGGATGCGGCTTCAGGCCGATCCGACGGTGATCTACCCCATCACCAAGGGCAAACCACTCGGCCGCCGCATCCGCAAGTCTGAACTGCGGGCAGATAATGGCTATAACACCTACGCCAAGGCGGGACTGCCAAAGGGGCCAATCACCAATCCCGGCAAAGCGTCGATTGAGGCAGCACTTAATCCCGCCAAGACCGACTATCTCTATTTCGTGGCAGATGGCACGGGCGGCCATGTCTTTGCCAGCACCCTTGCCGAACATAATGCCAATGTCCGGCGTTGGTACGCCATCCGCCGCGCGCGCGGGGAAATGTAAGCAAAGCGGTTATTCACCCACCGGATGCGGCATCTGGCCCGGCGGGCCCTTGGGTGGTTTCATCAAAAGGATCAGGGGCATGAAGATAACAAGGCCCCACATCATCAGCTGAAAATCGTCCAGATAGGCGATCATCGCCGCCTGCCGGTTCACCTCCAGATCGACCATGCGCAGCGCCGCCTCCCCCAGCACCTGATAGCGGTCTGCCGTGGCGGGATCGATCGCCGACATAGAGGAGGATGTAATGTGGCTGCTGAGGTCCGAATGGCTGGTCTGCAGGTTTCGCGCGAACATTGTCGACATCAGCGAAATGCCAATGCTGCTGCCAATGCTGCGCACCAGATAGAGGAGGCTGGAGCCATCCGTTCGGTGCTTTAACGACAAGGTCGCAAAGGCCAGCTGGTTCATCGGGATGAACACAAAGCCCATGCCAAAGCCCTGCAAAAGGCCGGTGGACAAGACATAGGTCCAGTCGACCATCAGGCCCCAGCGCGTCATTTCATACAGCGAGGCGATGGTGATGATAAAGCCAACGGCAACCGTTTTGCGCGGATCAACCTTGCCGGCGATGCGGGTCGCGATCAGCATTGAAATCAGGATGCCGATGCCGCGCGGTGCAAGCAGCATCCCGGTATCAAAAACGCTATAGCCGAACAGCGACTGGAGCATGGGCGGCAAAAGCGCGAACACCCCAAACATCATGATGCCGATCATCACCATGAAGATCAGCGATGTCGTAAAATTCCGGTCGGTCATCAGATCTCTATCAAACATCGGCTTTTTTGTTGTCGCCTGATGGACGAAAAAGATCCAGATTGCGGAGATCGCGACAATCGCCTCGATCCGGATTTCCCAGCTTTCCAGCCAATCCTCGTGCTGCCCCCTGTCCAGCATCAATTGCAGCGTCGCCACCCCGATGGCGAGGGCGGCAAAGCCCAGCCCGTCAAAATAGCGCCGGTTGATCGCGCGGCTGGGCAGCAGCCACAACAGGATCAGGACGGTCGGGATGCCGATGGGCAGGTTAATGTAAAAGCACCACCGCCAATCATAGCTTTGCGTTAGCCAGCCGCCGATCATCGGCCCGAAAATCGGCGCAACCATCACCCCCATGCCCCACATAGCCATCGCTTTGGGCGCACGTTCGGGCGGGTTGATATCGAGCAGGATGGATTGGGAAAGCGGGGCGATAAAGGCTGCGCAAACGCCTTGCAGGACGCGAAAAATCACCATTTCCGTCAAGTTGACGGCGATGCCACACAACATCGAGGTGATAATGAACCCGATGACAGCGCCAATGAACAAACGACGCGAGCCGATGCGATCGGCCAACCAGCCGGTGATCGGCATGACAACAGCGCCCGCCACAATATAGCTGGTCAGCACCCATGTGACGGTGTCCTGCGTTGCGCCAAGACTGGTCTGCATATGGGGGATGGCCACGTTGGCGATGGTCGAATCCAAGATCTGGATCATCGCCGCGCCCATGATGGCAAGCGTCAACAGCCCCTTATTCTCCACGGGCAGATGCGGCTGGCCCATCACAGGCGCGCTGGGGGCAGAGCCCCTATTTGCTGGCTGTGTCGATGCGGACATGCGTCGAAAGTCCGGCCAAAAGCGGCCGTGCGGGCCGATCGTCAATCGCAATGCGCACTGGGATGCGCTGCGTCACCTTGACCCAATTGCCATTGGCATTTTGGGCCGGAAGGACTGAAAATTCAGACCCTGTCCCTGCCCCAATGCTGGCGACATGGCCTTTCAGCTTCATATCAGGATAGGCATCAAAGGAGAGGCGGGCCGTTTGGCCAACCTTCATGTGATTCAGGTCCGTTTCCTTGAAATTGGCTTCGACCCAGCTGCCTTGGCTGGCAACGATCGTCACGGCGGGCAACCCCGTGACCATCATCTGACCAATCTGCAGCCGGTCTGCCTGACTGACAACGCCACTGACCGGCGCGCGCACAACCGTGCGGGATAAATCGAGCAGCGCCTTTCGCTTTTGCACCTGCGCGGCCAGCACCTGCGGATTGACACCCGGGGCTGCCGAGCCGGTGGCGAGCGCCGCCTGCGCCTTCATCGCTTCGGCTTGCGCGGCGGCCAATTGGCTGCGGGCGTCAGACAGAGCGTGCTCTGCCTCTTGCAGACGCGCCTTGGTGGTAAAGCCGGTTTCCATTAGCGCGGCCTGACGCCGATATTCGGATGTGTAAAAGGCCACTGCCTCGCGTGCGCGATCAATGCTGACGCCTTTTGTTTCATAGTCCGTTTCCAGACCTGTCAACCGCACCTGTGCCTGCGCGATGGCGGCATCCGCCTGGGCAGCTGCAATGCGATAGGGCTCTGGATCGAGGCGGAACAGCACGTCGCCAGCCTTCACACGCTGGTTTTCACGCACCAGCACCTCAACGATGCGCCCGCCAACTTCGGCTGCAACGGACACCTTGTCCTGCTGCACATAGGCGTTCTCGGTCGATACATAATGGTCATTGGCAAGGTAATAGCCCCCGCCTGCCACCAAAAGCGCGAGCGGCACCGAAACCATCAAAACAGGGCGCAGCCATTTCCGGCGCGCACCTTCTTGGTGCGCGAAACCCTGCTCGCTGGCGATTTGCGGATCCCTATCAGCCATGTGCTATCATCTCCTGCGGGGTGCGGCGCGACAAATTGGTGCGCACGCGAACCAGCGTCTCGAACAAAGCCGCACGATCCTCTTCGGACAGTCCGGCCATCGCCTCATCAAACAAGCCCAATGCCAGCGGTCGCATCTCTTCCAGCAAGGCACGCGCCTTGTCCGTCAAGTACAACCGCCATGCCCGGCGATCAGATGGATCGGCGCGCCGTTCGACCAGATCGGCCTCTTGCAACCGATCAACCATGCGGCACAGCGTGATCGGCTCCACCTCAATCAAGTCGGCCAAGCCGCCTTGATGAATGCCTTCATGACGCCGCAACATCGTCAGAACCCGCCATTGCGGGCGCGATACGCCAATGCCGCGCGCTCGATCATCAAAGGCGCGGCGCATCAGGTGCGACACGTCTGCGATGAGCGAGCCAAGATTATCTCCATCGTTCATAACGCCACATATTATAGCAGTGCTTATTATTTTCAAGCCGTTGATACGAATCAATGCAAAGCCAAGGGAATGGGTGCAGACGCTGGAAAGTTAACGGGAAAGGACCTGCTCATGCTGAAGGTAGACTTGGACCCGGAAGCCGGCTTTCTGGAACTGACGCTCGATGGCAGCGTTGATGATCTGGATTATCAGGCGGCCGTTGATGCGGTAAATTTATTGCTGACCCATCACGAGAAAATTGACGTGGTCGAAGTCGTCAAAACCTTAGGCTGGGTTGACCCATCGGTGTGGTTCAAGGACCTGCATTTCCACCTGACGCATCGCAATTTCATGCGCCGCGCCGCCATTGTGTCGGACAAGGGATGGGTTGGACCGCTCACCAGCCTTTTGGCGCCGCTTTATCCGGCGACAATCCGCAATTTCACGCTGGCTGAACTTGATGCGGCACGCCGGTGGGCCCGCGATGGAGATGCACATGGCGCGACCCCGGCTGAAGGCGTACCCCCAGCCGATGGCACATAGCCCTCAGGCCGCTTTTGCCGCGCTGACCATCTGGGCGATTTCGTCGAACAGCTTCAGCCGTTCCTTTTTCAGATCTTCCGCACGGGCATCGGACGCGGCCTCAACCTCAACTTCGATCCGGTGGATCTCGCGGTTCACATCGTGATACCGATCAGCAAGCGTGACAAAATGGGCGTTCCCGGTTTTCAGATCACGCAGAATATCATGCGCATCGGGAAATTCGTCGCGCAGTTCGTGCGGTGTATGGCTCACTTGTCGGCCTCATTCGCGAAGGCATCGGTGATTGTGCAAAACAGCAAAATAGCCGCAAAGACGCACACGGCAGCGATCGCGCCGAGGATCGGGGCCTGCATAAGATATGGGGACATGGCTTTTCCTCCTTTTGAGTAAAGCCACCTTGGCCGCGCGCGGCCATGCGATCCTTGACTTGGGTCAAACCAACGACTTTAAAAAAGGGGAAAGGCCGCTCCCACAACCTTTCCCCAACTGCCAAGGCCATCCCTGCCCAAAGCCAAGCAGAAGATGTCGCCCAGACAGGCTTCGTACAACAAGCCCGACTTCTTTGTCGTTTTTATACAATTTTGTCAAGCAAGAATGACGGAAAACCGCCAAAATCAGCCTTCGTCGCCCATCCGCAAGGCCGCGATAAAGGCTTCTTGTGGGATGCTGACAGAGCCATATTCGCGCATCCGTTTTTTGCCTTCTTTCTGCTTATCCAACAGCTTGCGCTTACGGCTGGCGTCGCCGCCATAGCATTTTGCCGTCACATCCTTGCGCAGCGCTGCGATGGTTTCCCGCGCGATCACCTTGCCACCAATTGCCGCTTGAATCGGGATTTTGAACAGATGGCGCGGGATCAGATCCTTCAGGCGTTCGCACATCCCACGCCCCCGCTGCTCGGCAGAGGCGCGGTGCACAATCATCGAAAGGGCATCGACGGGCTCGTTGTTCACCAAGATGCTCATCTTCACCAGATCGCCCGGGCGATGGCCGATCTGGTGATAGTCAAAGCTGGCATAGCCCCGCGAAATGCTCTTCAACCGATCATAAAAGTCAAAGACGACTTCGTTGAGCGGCAATTCATAGGTTACCTGCGCGCGGCCGCCGACATAGGTCAGGTTCTTTTGAATGCCACGCCGGTCCTGACACAGCTTCAAAATACTGCCCAGATATTCATCCGGCACATAGATCGTGGCTTCGATCCAGGGCTCTTGAATTTCCGCGATCCGGTTCGGGTCCGGCATATCCGCGGGGTTGTGGAGTTCGATCTCTCGCCCTTCCGCTTCGCCCGCTGCCTTGGTGAGCGCAAGCTTATAGACCACCGACGGCGCGGTTGTGATCAGGTCCAGATCATATTCGCGGGTCAAGCGCTCTTGGATGATTTCCAAGTGCAACAACCCCAAGAACCCGCAGCGAAAACCAAAGCCCAGTGCCGCCGACGTTTCCATTTCAAAGCTGAAGCTCGCATCATTCAGGCGCAGCTTGGAAATGCTTTCACGCAGCTTTTCAAAATCATTGGCGTCCACCGGGAACAGGCCGCAGAAAACAACCGGCTGGACTTCTTTAAAGCCTGCCAGCGGCGCATCTGCCGGCCGCTTGGCATCCGTCACCGTATCGCCGACGCGCGCCTGGCTGACATCCTTGATCTGGGCCGTAATAAACCCGATTTCGCCCGGCCCCAGCTCCGCCAGATTCTCAATCTTAGGCCGCATACAGCCAACACGATCCACCAGATGCGTCGTGCCGGCCTGCATGAATTTGATCTGCTGGCCCTTTTTCAAAACGCCATCCATGATGCGGACCAGAATAACGACACCCAGATAAGGGTCGTACCAACTGTCCACCAGCATTGCCTTCAAAGGCGCATTTGCATCCCCCTTGGGCGGCGGTATCCGCGTCACGATCGCTTCAAGCACATCTTCAATGCCGATGCCGGACTTGGCGCTGGTCAACACCGCGTCCTCGGCAGGCAAGCCGATGATTTCCTCAATCTCGGCCTTTACCTTTTCCACTTCGGCAGCGGGCAGATCAATCTTGTTGATGACGGGCACAATCTCATGATCATGCTCAATCGACTGATAGACGTTCGCCAGCGTTTGCGCTTCGACGCCCTGTGCCGCATCGACAACCAGCAACGCCCCTTCACACGCCGCAAGGCTGCGCGAGACTTCATAGGCGAAGTCCACATGGCCCGGGGTGTCCATCAGGTTCAGCGTGTAGGTCTTGCCATCCTGCGCCTGATAATCCAGCCGCACCGTCTGCGCCTTGATGGTGATTCCGCGTTCCTTTTCGATGTCCATATTATCAAGGACCTGCGCGGTCATTTCACGCTCTGTAAGTCCACCCGTCCGCTGGATCAGCCGATCCGCGAGCGTAGACTTGCCATGGTCAATATGGGCGATGATCGAAAAGTTGCGAATAAGGTCAAGCGGCGTAGACATGGCGCGGCCCTAGCAGCGCACGCGCCAAAGGGCAAAGGGGCGTTCACACCTGCCCGCGCCTAAGCCCGGTCTAACCAATCCTCCAAAATCGCATTCACCTTTTCCGGCGCCTCTTGCTGCACCCAATGGGACACCTTGGGCAGACGGTGCAGTTCCAGCCTGGGCACCCATTGGTCCGTCCCAACCGTGCAGCCAAGGCCAAGGGCCGCGTCTTCTTCCCCCCACACCATCAAGGTCGGCACCTTTACCTGCGCATCCCCCAAATCCACCGCATCGCGGTGACGCAACAAGGCGCGATAATAATTGACCATCGCTGTCATTGCCCCGGGCTGCTGCGCCGCGCGGGCATAGACATCCAGCACATCCTTGCCAAAACGGCTCTTGTCGACCGCCATGCCGGCAAAGGCGCGGCGCACGCCGGCTGCGTCATTGGCCGCCATATAGCGTTCTGGAAGACCGGGAAGTTGGAAGAAAAAGACATACCAGCTTTTCTTCAGTTGCTCCCAGCGGCGCAATTCCCGCGCCATCACCTTGGGGTGCGGGACGTTCATGATAACCAGCCGCTGCAACGGGTGGGCAAAGTGGCCCTTGCCCTGCAGGATGGCATAGGCCCAGGCGATAATAGCCCCCCAATCATGCGCCAGAATCATCACCTCATCGACGGGGCTTTCCGCCGCCGCGGCATCAATCAACGCACCAACATCAGCCGTCAGATGGTCCATGCCATAATCACGAACCCGATCTGGCCGGTCAGACATCCCGTAGCCCCTGGAATTGGGCGCCCAGACACGCCACCCCCGTTCTGCCAGAAGCGGCATTTGATAACGCCAGCTATAGTTCAACTCAGGGAAACCATGGAGACACAAGGCCAGTCGCCGCCCGGCTGGATCGCCCGCCTCTGCCAGCTCAAAATCCAAACCATTGGCCCGCACATAGCGTTGACGAATACCGGTGGCGGCATCGGGCTGCCAGGAAAAGGGACGATCTATGGGCATCTGTTCCTCATCTGTGAAAGCGATTTGCAAGTAACCTAGGACAGCAGGACCGTCCCGAAAATGGACTGTTTCAAATTACCGCCAATCTGATCTGGACATTAATACCATATTGGACAATATTTGTTGAGCGGCACTTGAGCGCAGCCTCCGGATCCAAGTTGCCGCCTGTAACCGCGTACATCCGGGACTGCGCACCCCTTTAGGGTCGGGCTTTGCCCGGCCCTTTTTTTATCCCCCGCTCATCACCCCATTGCGACGATCACAGCACCAACCCGATCAGCGCCGACAGGTCGGCCAGCGCCTGCGTTTCGCCTGTCACCTTGATTGCAGCCATGCCCAATTGCGCAGCGGGTTTGCAGTTGATGCCCAGATCATCAAGGTAAATGCAGCGCGCCGGATCAACGGACAACGCAGCGCACATCATTTGGTAAATGCGCGGATCGGGTTTGCGGATGCCCGCCTTTGAACTTTCAATCACATGGTCAAACCGCACCATGATCTGGCGCACCGCCTCGGCCTGGGCGTCCGTCATTGCCATGCCCGCACCCTTGCCTGCGGGCACGTTGTTGGTGATGCAACCGATTTTGTGGCCCGCCGCCTTGATGCGATCGAGCGCGTCCACCACGCGCGGCCGAATATCGCCCGACAGCAACGCCAAGACTTCGCGACCGGGAATGTCGTGGCCGATCTGCGCGGCTTCATCTGTAAACAGCGCGTCAAACCGGGCCGAGTCGATTTCGGCCCGTTCAAACAGCGCCCAAGCGTTGGTGTCCGGGTTGGTTGCATTAATGCGACGGATCGTATCGACGGGCAGACCCCGCTCCGCCTCATAGCGATTAAAGGCTTCAAAGGGCGATGACGTTACGACACCGCCGAAATCCCAGATGACTGCTTCAAATTTGCTCATGGGCAAGGGCGTATATGGGAATTGTTGCGCTTGCAAATCGCGCATTTTGCTGATTGATTCCCCGGCAAGAGAAGAGGGGAGAGATTATGCGCGCGTGGAAATGGCTGGGCGGTGCCGCCTTGGGCTTGGCCTTGGCCGGTTGTGGCCAGATCAGCGATTTGGTTTCAGGCAAAAAATCCGAAGCCGATATCAAGCTGACCGAATATCCCGAACAGGTCTATTTCGGCGACACCCATCTTCACACGTCTAATTCGTCCGACGCCTTTGGCCTTGGCGTGCGTCTTGGGCCGGAAGAAGCCTTGCGCTTTGCCGAGGGCGAAGAAGTGACATCGACCACGGGCATCAAGGCCAAGCTGGCGCGTCCGCTCGATTTTCTTGTGATTGCCGACCACTCCGATGGTTTGGCCGCGTTGAAGCAAATTCACGATGCCCCGCGATTCTTGATCACCGATCCAACGCTGCGTCGGTGGCATGACGAACTGCAAAAGGGCCCGAAAGAATCGCAAAAGGTTGCGATGGAACTGATCGACCGGTTCTCCCAGCGCACTCTGCCCAAGGACATGATGGACCCCAAGGCAATGGAAAAGCGCACCCATGACGTGTGGACCGACCATACGTCGATTGTGGAACGCTACAACAACCCGGGCAAATTTACCGCCTTTATGGGCTTTGAATATACGTTGATGCGCAAGGGCGACAATCTCCACCGCGTCGTCGTTATGCGCGATGGCAAGGACAAGGCGGATCAGGTGCTTCCCTATTCCTCGCTTGTGGGCACGACGCCTGACCAGCTGTGGGATTATATGGACGCCTATGAGAAGAAGACGGGCGGCAAGATCCTCGCCATCCCGCATAATTCCAATTTGTCCAATGGTCTGATGTTCCAACTGACAGGGCCAGATGGCGGGCCGATGACGGCAGCCTATGCACGGCGGCGCAGCAGCAAGGAGCCGCTGGTCGAAGCCACCCAGATCAAGGGCGACAGCGAAAGCCACCCCTTCCTCTCGCCCAATGACGAATTCGCAAATTATGGCGATGCGGGCTGGGAACTTGGCAACCTGACCATGGAAGCCAAAAAGACACCGGACATGCTGGCGGGCGATTATGTTCGTGAAGCGCTGAAGCGCGGGTTGGCGATCCAGCAACGCACGGGGGTAAACCCCTATCAGCTGGGCATGATCGGATCGACCGACAGCCATACCGGCCTATCGACAGCCGATGAAGATAACTTCTTTGGCAAGCATTCGGGCAATGAGCCCAGCGCGCATCGGGCCTCTGACCCCCAGTCGCTTGGTTCGCGGGGCGGTCGAATTGGCTGGCATTATCTGGCCGGTGGCTATGCCGCCGTTTGGGCGCGTGCCAATACGCGCGGCGCCATTTTTGATGCCATGATGAAGCGCGAAGTCTATGCCACCACCGGCCCGCGCATGAAGGTGCGCGTTTTTGGCGGCTGGGATTTCTCGGACGCCGACTGGAAGGGCAATTGGGTCAAGGCGGGCTATAGCCGCGGCGTGCCGATGGGGAGCGACCTGAAGCCCGGCAAGGGGGCGCCCAAATTCCTGATCTCTGCTTTGAAGGATTCGATGGGGGCCAATCTGGATCGGGTCCAGATGGT
>JAHEGQ010000207.1:1109-2404 GCA_024645025.1 Sphingomonadaceae bacterium | reverse complement strand
TCGGCAGCCAACTGGACGCGCGTGGTCCAACGTTTGACGGTGTAACTCAGCCCAACGTCGGTCGCCCGACGACGGCCCTCAACCGGACCCAGATCGGCCTCACCAATATCGCCCGAAATGGCAAAACGACGCCAACCGACAGAAATGCCAAGATTATAAGCGACGGGTGCCATGCCAAGCCCTGCCAGCCCATTGCCCCGATCCGATGCAGACCCCGCAGAAGTTGTGCGCGAACGGACGGCAACCGTGACCTTACGGTTGCCCTTCGCGGCGCTGGTCGAGGTGAACCGGAAGCCCGATGTCAACGTGGTGCTGCGCGAAAAGGCGGCGGCCAGCCGAGGATCGGCAGCCGCTGGGGTGAAACCGGAAAAACCGCGCATGACGCCCCCGGACTTTACAACTGCGGGGCGGGTATTGGAGGCCGATGCGGGCACTGCGACAAGCGTCATCGCCGCGACAAGCGCTGCAATCCAGCTTCCCTTTTTGACCCCGCGAATCATCATAGGCCCGTCTTGGCACAAAGCGCAGCACCGCCCAACCTTATGTTCCTGTTTCTGGGTGCTTTGCGAAAAATATTGCCCGCCTGTTGCATGACTTCAACAACCCAGCCCTCGCGCGCCTTGCGGACACGGGCAATCCGCCTATAACGCTGCCCATCTTCAGCTTTGTTTCGACGAGGAATAATATGCGCCGTCCCCTTTTCGCCGTCATTGCCCTTTCGCTTCTGGCGACGCTTCCGGCTTGCAGTTCGAGGGGTGGAGACAAGGAACGGCTGAAGGCGGATCTTGCGGCCTCCAAGGTCACGACGATTGGCGTTAACGCTTATCTGTGGCGGGCAACGCTGGACAGCTTGTCTTTCATGCCATTGGTGCAAGCCGACGCCAATGGCGGCGTGGTCGTGACGGATTGGTATGCCAATCCGTCCAATCCCGGCGAACGGATGAAGCTGACCGTTAGCATCTTGGATCAGGATTTGCGCGCTGACGCCTTGCGCGTCGCGGCCAGCCGTCAGGTGAATCAGGCAGGCACTTGGGTGGACGCCCCCGTGCAGGCCGCTACCGTACAGAGGCTGGAAGAAATTATCCTCACCAAGGCGCGCGATCTGCGTCGCGCCGCCATCGCAGGCTGACCGCCTTCACAGCTTGGGCGCTTCCCTAGCGTGGCCTATAACACGCGGGCGGCGACTGCTATGGCGCAGCCTTCGCTATTTGATCGTTTTGCAGACGTGGATTTCTTATGACGACGCGGTTCAACCCCTTCAAAGCTGACGGCCATTGGCAAAAGATCTGGGAAGA
>JAHEGQ010000207.1:0-1099 GCA_024645025.1 Sphingomonadaceae bacterium | reverse complement strand
CGCAGATGACCCCCGGCCTAAGGCCTATGTATTGGAAATGTTCCCCTATCCTTCGGGGCGCATCCATATGGGCCATGTCCGTAACTATACGATGGGCGATGTGCTCGCCCGCTATAAGGCGATGACCGGGCACGGCGTGCTCCACCCGATGGGATGGGACAGCTTTGGCATGCCCGCTGAAAATGCCGCGATGGAAAAGAAGGTGCATCCCGGAGACTGGACCCGAGCCAATATCGAGGCGATGAAGAAACAGCTGAAGCGCCTTGGCCTTGCCATCGACTGGAGCCGCGAACTTTCCACCTGCGAGCCCGATTATTACGGGCAGGAACAGGCGCTCTTCCTTGATTTTTATAAATCGGGCCTCGTCTATCGCAAGGAATCAACGGTCAATTGGGATCCGGTCGACATGACCGTGCTGGCCAATGAACAGGTCATTGACGGCCGTGGCTGGCGGTCAGGCGCGCTCGTGGAGAAGAAAAAACTCAATCAGTGGTTCTTGAAGATCACCGATTTTGCCGATGATCTGCTTGAGGGCCTTGAGACGCTGGATCAGTGGCCGGAAAAGGTGCGGCTGATGCAGGAAAACTGGATCGGCAAATCCAAGGGTTTGAAACTCAGCTTCAACCTTGTCGGCACACACGATGCGATCGACGTGTTCACAACGCGGCCCGACACGCTGTTCGGCGCGAGCTTCGTCGCTATCGCCGCCGACCATCCGCTCGCACAGTCGCTCGCGGAAAATGCCCCGCGCCTGCAAGACTTTGTCGAGGACTGCAAAAAGGGCGGAACCACCGCTGCCGAAATCGAGACGGCCGAGAAAAAGGGCTTTAACACGGGCTTGTCGGTTGAACACCCGCTCGACCCCAGCTGGCATCTGCCCGTTTATGTCGCGAATTTCGTGTTGATGGATTATGGCACGGGCGCCGTCTTTGGTTGCCCCGCGCATGACCAGCGCGACCTTGATTTCGCCCGTAAATATGATCTGCCCGCGCTGCGCGTGGTTGCTGACGGCGATACAGACAACATCCATTTTGACGGCGACACCGCCTATACCGGTCCGGGGCGCATCGTGAATTCGCACTGGCTGAATGGCATGAGC
>JAHEGQ010000203.1 GCA_024645025.1 Sphingomonadaceae bacterium | reverse complement strand
GGACAAAGGGCGACAATGTCTATGATGCACTCGCAGGCCATGCCTCTGGCCTAGCGCTCAACGACCGGGGCATGGTGCTGGCCTGTTATTCGCGCGGATCGCGGGAGCGACTGACCGGGCTTTTGGCCGATCATGGCATGGCCAATGCCGTCCAGATCGACAGCTGGCAGGAGGCCCAAGGCTTTATTGGGGCCCCGCGCACCCGCAAAAACGAGGTGCGGATTGCGCTGGTCGTCGTGCCGCTGGAACATGGCTTCACAACGCCCGGTCTGGCGCTGTTGACCGAACAGGACGTGCTGGGCGACCGGCTGGTCCGCCGCGCCAAGCGCAAAAAGTCTGCTGACGCCTTTATGGCGGAACTGGCGACTCTGTCGCCGGGCGATCTGGTTGTCCATGTTGAACATGGGATTGGCCGCTATGAAGGGCTGACCCAGATCCCCGTTTCGCAAGCGCCGCATGATTGCGTGGCGCTCAGCTATGCTGGCGGGGACAAGTTATATGTCCCGGTTGAAAATATCGACGTGCTGTCCCGCTATGGCAGCGACAGCGATGGTGTCGCGCTGGACCGGTTGGGCGGCGAAGCCTGGCAGCGTCGCCGCGCCAAAATGCGCGAGCGCATCCGCGAAATTGCGGGCGAATTGATCGCAACCGCGGCCAAGCGCGCGCTGCGCGCTGGCGAAATCGCAGAAGCCGATCCCAGCGCCTATGCCAGCTTTGTCAACCGCTTCCCCTATCAGGAAACCGAAGATCAGGACCGCGCCATTGGCGATGTGGTGGAGGATCTGGCGGCAGGCAAGCCGATGGACCGTTTGGTCGTTGGCGATGTTGGTTTTGGCAAGACAGAAGTGGCGCTTCGGGCAGCCTTTATCGCCGCCATTTCCGGGCTTCAGGTGGCACTGATCTGCCCGACAACCCTGCTCGCCCGCCAGCATTACCAGAATTTTGTTGAGCGATTCCAAGGCTTCCCGCTTGAAATCGGGCGCCTATCGCGCCTTGTGGGTGCCGCTGAGGCCAAGGCCACCAAGGAACGACTGGCCGATGGCAGCATCGACATTGTGATTGGCACGCACGCCCTGTTGTCCAAGGGGATCGCGTTCAAAAAGCTGGGCCTTGTGATCGTGGATGAAGAACAACGCTTTGGCGTTGTCCACAAAGAAAGGCTGAAAGCGCTAAAGGCCGATGTCCATGTGCTGACGCTGACAGCCACGCCCATCCCCCGCACGCTACAAATGGCGATGTCGGGCCTGCGCGAACTGTCGGTGATCCAAACCCCGCCGGTCGACCGTTTGGCGGTGCGCACCTATGTCATGCCGTGGGACAAGGTCGTGATGCGCGAGGCCCTGCTGCGCGAGCATTATCGCGGCGGGCAAAGCTTTTTCGTGACCCCGCGCATTTCCGACCTGCCGGATATTGAAGAATTTTTGCGCGCCGAAGTGCCCGAGATCAAATATGTCGTGGCCCATGGTCAGATGGTCCCGACCGAAGTCGAAGAGCGGATGTCCGCTTTTTACGACAAAAAATACGATGTTCTGGTGTCCACCACGATTGTTGAAAGCGGGCTGGACATCCCCAGCGCCAACACGCTGATCATCCACCGGGCGGACCGCTTTGGCCTTGCCCAGCTTTACCAGCTGCGCGGGCGGGTGGGACGCGCCAAGACGCGGGCCTATGCCTATCTAACAACCGCGCCCAACCGGCTGCTGACCGATGCGGCGGAAAAAAGGCTGAAAGTTTTGTCCGATCTCGATAGCCTCGGGGCGGGCTTTCAGCTTGCCAGCCATGATCTCGATATTCGCGGCGCGGGCAATCTACTGGGCGATGAACAATCGGGCCATATCCGCGAAGTTGGCTTTGAACTTTACCAATCCATGCTGGAAGAGGCGATCCTTGAGGCCAAGGCGGGCGGCCTGAAGGAAGAAAGCCTGCGCGACCTTTCGCCGCAAATTACGGTTGATGCGCCGGTGCTGATCCCCGAGGAGTATGTGCCTGATCTCGACCTGCGCATGGGCCTGTATCGCCGCCTCAACGAGTTGACCGCCGTTGCCGAAATCGACGCCTTTGGCGCGGAAATGATCGACCGCTTTGGCGCCCTGCCCGAGCCAACCGAAAATCTGCTGACGCTGATCCAGATCAAGCTCAACGCGCGCGCAGCCCATATCGCCAAGATCGATGTCGGCCCGCGCGGTGCGCTTGTGTCTTTCTGGAACGATCATTTCCCCAAGCCCGAAGGCTTGCTCGCTTATGTCGCGCGGCTGGGCGATACGGCAAAGCTGCGCCCAGACATGAAGCTCAGCATCGTGCGCGGCTGGAAAGACCCCAAGGCGCGCCTGCATGGCGTGCTGCAGTTATCGCGGGGGCTGGCAAAGGTGGCGGCCTGAGGCCCTTAGCCAAAGCGGCGGCGCAGCAGG
>JAHEGQ010000318.1 GCA_024645025.1 Sphingomonadaceae bacterium | reverse complement strand
CGGGAGATCGCATCGCGCACCTCATCCGGGTGGCGCGGTTTGTTGGTTTCCATTTTGTTGCTCCGCTTGTTGTCTGGAGCCGCCTAACTGCCTCACATTTTTTTGTTGCGCAAGGCATAATCGCATGGCAGGGAGTTGAGACAACAAGGGAGCTGAAACCCAATGAGCAACTATCACGAGAGAGCGTGGCGGATCGTTGATCGCGTTATGCCCAAGCTGCCGCCGGAGCGCACGCCACACGGCTTCTATGAGTTTGATGCCTTCATGGAGGGCGCACAACGCAAGGGCCGCCACGAGGGCGCGCGCCGCCGCCTCTATTGGCGCACCTATGCCCGGCTCCGCGCCAAGGCAGAGGGTGGCAAGCCGTTCATCCGGTTGCCGCAAGGGAGCGGCCACCTTTTCGGGCCGGGCGATCCGATGTTTGACGTGGCCAAGGAACTGGAGGCGCTGGCGTGATGCACTTCACCGGGCACATCCTCGCCACGCTCCGCAACGCGGCCAAGGCGCTCCACGGTGGTGATGAGATCACCGTGGATAACCTCCAGCAAAACGCCACCTATGGCATCCACCAAGCGCGGGTGCGCCTCAAGGGCGATCCCAACACCTATCGCTTGATCCTTGCCCCGGCCGATGCCCCCATCATGGTGGGCAAGTGCCCCATCGCGGATCAATTCGCCAAGCCTTTGGGAGATATGTGATGATTTGGGCAATCACCTCAACGATCCTCTTTGTGCTCTCCTCCGCCTTCATGGTGGAGGGAGCTCAACGGCCGCGCCCCGGCGCGGGTTTCTATGTGCTGTTTTTCGTGTGGCTATGGCTCGCCGTTGCGTGCGGCGAGGCATGGCAAAATGTGGGAGCTTGAGACTATGAACGCAATCAAGGATGGCATCTATTTCCGGATGCCGGAGGATCAATATCTTGCCGTGGAGCGTCTCTCCAAGAGCGGGATCAAGCGGCTCCGGGTGAGCCCGGCCGACTTTTGGGCCGATAGCTGGCTCAACCCAAATCCGGCCATGCTCACGCCAGAGCAAAAGAAGCGCCAGCAACTCGCGCGGCTCCTTGGCCGGGCATACCATTGCGCCCGGCTGGAGCCGTTTAGCTTCCATGATCGCTATGTGCGCGAGCTCTCCCAAGCCGACTATGCGGAGGCGGATGGCTTCCTCTCCACCGGCACCGCGATGGGCGCGAAGCTGGAGGAGCTTGGCCTCAAGAAATCCGGCGCGGTGATGGAGCAAGCCCGGCGGCTCCGGGATGAGGGCGGCTATTCGCCCTCGCTCATCTGGCACCTTGAGCTTGAGCGGTGGGCCAATGACAAGGGCGAGCGCACCGCGATCCCGGCGGAGCCGTGGGATCAAATCCTCATGGATATGGAGCGGATCGCCAAGGTGCCAGCCGTGCACGAGCTCCTCACCGGCGGCGAGCCGGAGGTTTCGGTTTTCTGGACTTGCCCGGAAACCGGCATCCCGATGAAGGCCCGGCTGGACTATCTCAAGCCGGATCGGTGGGTGGAATTCAAGAGCTTTGCCAATCCCAACGGCAAGCACCTTTTCCAGTGCCTCACCGATGGCGTGCGCTTCAACCGCTATCACATTGACGTGGTGACATACCTCCACGCGCTGGAGATGATCCGCACCGGCGGCCTTGAGGTGGTGGGTGAGGCAGAGGTGAGCGAGCGCGAGCTCGTGGAGGCCATCCAGCTCCAAGATCACCCCCTCGCCTGTCACCTCGTTTTCCAGCAAAAGGGCGGTGTGCCCAATGTGCTGGAGCGCCGCTTTGCGCTCTATCAGGCAACCGGCTCCGAAACTGCGATCAAGGAGCTGGAGGAAGCCGGTGCCACGGAGGATCACCTCGCCAGGGCGCGGCGCTTCCAAGAGATCGCCGGGAGCCAACGGCAACCCACCGCGATCCATGCCAAGGCGGCGCGCGAGATCAAGGCCGCCAAGCGTGATTTCCTCGCCTATTCGGAGATTTATCCGGTGGGCGATGAGTGGCTCCCCTTCAATCCGTCCGGTGAGATCGGAGATAATGATTTCAGCCCCTATTGGCTTGAGGAGGAGATTTGATGGCACAAGATATTGCAACCGGCGGAGCGCGTGAGCTCGCGCCAGCCGATGAGCCGCGTGGGATCACCGTTGGCCAGCGCCTCCAGCTCTTGCGCGAGGCGCTCACCAATCCGGATGTGCAACCGGAGAAGGCCATCGCAATGGCCGATCTCATGTTTAAGCTGGAGGATCGGGATGCGCGAGCCGCCTTCATCGCGGCCAAGGTGGCGGCGATCTCCTCTATGCCGCACATCGGCAAGGATGGGCAAAACACTCACACCGGCACGCGCTATGCCAAATGGGAAACCATGCAACCGGCTATCACGCCAGTGCTTGCCCGGCATGGCCTCGTGCTCTCCTTTGACATTGGGAG
>JAHEGQ010000317.1 GCA_024645025.1 Sphingomonadaceae bacterium | reverse complement strand
CGTTGGCGGGTAATGACAAGGCCGGTGATGGTGATACGCCCTTTGGCCTGCGACAGCCGGTCATGGGGCAGGCTTTCGGGCAGGCGCGGGCGCAAAAGTTCCATCGGATGCGCGCGCAAAGACAGGCGCAGCGACAGGTAATCTTCGATCACCTCTTGCCCCAAGGTCATCTGCGGCAGGGTGACGGCGGGTTCAACGCCACCTTCGCCGTCAGGCCCAAACAGCGGCAATGGCGCGGGGGCTTTCAGCGCCTTGGCCGCCCACAGCGCATCGCGGCGGGTCAGGCCAAGGGCGGCGAACGCGTCGGCTTCGGCCAGCCGCTCCAGCGTGTCGGGGTGAATGCCCGCCCGGCGCCACAGGCTTTCGACATCGGGGTAGCCATTGCCCCGCGCGGCAGCGATCCAGTTTGCATCCTCTTGCCGCAGGCCCTTGATCTGGCGAAACCCCAGCCGCAGCGCCAGCTTGCCATCGGCGCGCGGCTCTAACGTGCAATCCCACAGCGAATGGTTGACCGATATGGGGCGGACCTCGACACCATGGTCACGCGCATCGCGCACCAGTTGGGCGGGGGCATAAAACCCCATCGGCTGACTGTTCAGCAGCGCGCAGGTGAACACCTCTTGATGGTGGCACTTCAGGTAGGCCGAGATATAGACCAGCCGCGCGAAGCTGGCGGCGTGGCTTTCGGGGAAGCCATAAGAACCAAAGCCTTCGATCTGCGCGAAGCACCGCGCGGCGAAATCGGCGTCATAGCCCCGCGACAGCATGCCCGAGACGAAGCGGTCGCGGAAACTGCCGATGGTGCCCATGCGCTTGAAGGTGGCCAGCGACCGGCGCAAACGATCCGCTTCGGACGGGGTGAAGCCTGCCGCGACCACCGCGATTTGCATCGCCTGCTCTTGAAACAGCGGCACGCCGTATGTGCGGCCCAAAACCTCCATCATCGCTGGGCCAAGATCCTCAACCTTCTCGCGGCCCATGCGGCGGTTGATGAAGGGATGCACCATGCCGCCCTGGATCGGGCCGGGACGGACGATGGCGACCTCGCAGACCAGATCGTAGAAGGCCTCCGGGCGCATTTTGGGCAGGAAGTTCAGCTGTGCGCGGCTTTCCACCTGAAACACCCCGATGGCATCGGCGCGGCAGAGCATGCCATAGACCTTTCGATTGTCGGGTGGAACATTGGCCAGCGTCAGGTGCTGGCCGCGATGATCGGCCAGAAGGGTAAAGGCCTTGCGGATCGCGGTCAGCATGCCAAGAGCCAGAATATCGACCTTCATCAGTCCCAAAGCATCGATGTCGTCCTTGTCCCACTCGATAATGGTCCTGTCCTCCATAGCGGCGTTTTCGATGGGACAGAGCTCATCCAAACGCCCTTTGGTGATGACGAAACCGCCGACATGCTGGGAAAGGTGGCGGGGGAAGCCGATGATTTCGCCGATCAGTTGCACCGCCAGTTGCACGCGGCGGTCCTTGATGGACAGGCCCGCATCTCGCAAGCGGTCCTCGCCGGGGGCGGCAGAGGACCAGCCCCAGATCTGGCCCGATAGCCGTGCGATTACGTCTTGGCTTAGGCCCATGACCTTGCCCACCTCGCGGATGGCGGCGCGGCTGCGGAAATGGATCACCACCGCCGTCAGCCCCGCGCGTTCGCGGGTATAGCGGTCATAAATCCACTGGATCACCTCTTCGCGGCGTTCGTGTTCGAAATCGACATCGATATCCGGCGGCTCGCCACGTTCTTTCGAAATGAAGCGTTCGAAGATCAGGGTGATCGTGTCGGGCGGCACTTCTGTGATACCCAGAAGAAAGCAGACCACAGAGTTCGCCGCCGAACCGCGCCCTTGGCAGAGGATGCCTTTGGACCGGGCGAATTGCACGATGTCATACACTGTCAGGAAATAGGGTGCGTAGTCCACCTCGCGGATCAGCGTCAGTTCCTTTTGCACGCGATGCACGATCTTGGGCGGAGGGCCAGCAGGGTAGCGCCACTGCAGACCCTCGCGCGCCAGCCGCTCTAGCCTATCTTGCGCGGGTTCGCCTTCCTTCGCCTCATCGGGGTATTGATAGCAGAGGTCGCTGAGCCGGAAGGCACAACGGTCGGCAATCTCGACGGTGCGGCGCAGGGCGGCGGGGTGGCGGGCGAAAAGACGGGCCATCTCGGCCCCCGATTTCAACCGCCGCTCGCCATTGGCCAGCCGCCGCGCACCAATATTGTCGATGGTGCAGCCTTCCCGCAGGCAGGTCAACACATCGGCCAAAGGCCGCCGCGCAGCGCGGTGCATCAGCACATCGCCCACTGCGACCAGCGGCAGGTTTATGGCTTGGGCGAGCCGGGCGAGGTGATCAAGCCGCGGTTGATCCCTGCCATCATAGCGGGGGGCAGCGCCAAGAAAGCTATGGCCAGGAAAGGCCTGCGCCACA
>JAHEGQ010000316.1 GCA_024645025.1 Sphingomonadaceae bacterium | reverse complement strand
CATCATCCGCGACGATTTCCCCATCGAGGCCGCCGCAGGATTGTTGACTGGCACAATCACACTGATGAGCGGGCAGGTCTGCGCCATGCTGTCGCGCGTTATCGTCCCCCGCAAACGACATGATGAATTGGCCGATGCGATTGCAAAGGAGATGCAAAAAATTGTCATTGGTTTCAGCGATGATCCCGCCACCCAATTGGGCCCGCTAGCGATGAAGCGCCAGCTGGAACGCGTCGAAATGTATATCGACGAGGGCAAAAAGACGGCAGACCTCATAACCGGTGGGGGGCGCCCGGCCCATCTGAACCGGGGCTATTTCATCGAACCGACGCTGTTCGCCAATGTGAAGAACGACAGCCGGATTGCGCAGGAAGAAATTTTCGGGCCCGTCTTGAGCCTTATTCCCTGCGAGGATGAGGAAGACGCGATCCGCATCGCCAATGCGTCCAACTATGGCCTGAACGGATCTGTGCTGACGCACGACCATGAGGCAGCCTATCGCATTGCCCGACAGGTCCGAACCGGTGGCTTTGGCCAGAACGGGCTTCGGATGGACTTTGGCTTGCCCTTTGGCGGTTTCAAACAGTCAGGCATCGGCCGCGAAGGCGGGGTTGAAGGATTGATGGCCTATCTTGAGCTCAAGACGATCTTGCTGGATGACATGCCCGCAGCCCTATAGCTCAAGGCAGCCGCCGTCGACGAACAGATCCACACCGTTGATGAAGCTCGCATCGTCGCTGGCGAGGAAAAGCGCCGCGCGCGCAATTTCTTCCGACTGGCCCATCCGCCCCAGCGGGACGACACCGGACAGCATTTTCCGCATCCCGGCAATGTCCGCTGCCGAAGCATCGCGCTTGAAAATTTCGGTATCAGTTGGCCCGGGCGAGACCATGTTGACGCGGATTTTGCGGGGCAAAAGCTCTTTACCAACAATGCGGGCCACCGCGCGCAAGCCCGCTTTGGCGGCAGCATACGCCACATTGCCCGGTACCGCCGCCACCGATCCAATCGACCCGGTCACAACAATAGAACCGCCATCGTTCAGATGCGGGAGGGCTGCTTGCATCGCAAAAAAGGCCCCGCGTAAATTGACCTGATGAATGCCATCCCAAAATTCTTCGGTGACGTCTGACACCATGGCAAAGCCGCCTACCCCGGCATTGACAAACAACACGTCGATCCCGCCAAGCTCTTGTGCGATACGTTCAATCGCCGCACGACTTTCGGCCAGATCGCCCATATCCGCGCGAACCGCGATCGCGCAGACATCTTGCGCGACCAGATCAAGCGTTTCCCGATTGCGTCCGGTCAGCGCCAGTCTGGCACCTTCGTCCGCAAACAGGCGTGCTGCCGCTGCGCCAATCCCGGCATTACCACCCAAGATCACGACCCTTTTATCTTTGAAACGCATCAGCTTTCCTCAAAACATCGGGTTTGGGTTGATCGGCTTTTCGTCCAGTTCCTGAATGACGTCCCAATGTTCCACGATCTTCCCATGAGCACATCGAAAAATGTCGACCACTGCGAGCCCGGGATCGCCCTGCCAGCGCACGACATGGACGTGAACAACCACATGGTCCCGGTCGGCAAAGGCACGATGGATTGTCTGACGGGCATCGGGGGATTCCACCCGGACTTTGTCCAGCCATGCCTTCAGCGCGGCAACGCCGGGTTCGGCCAGAGAACTATGCTGGATATAAGTGGGCGCGATAAAGTCATCGACCCGGCGGCTGTCCATGGGGATCAGCACCTCACTGTACACGCCAAGGCACAGGTCCAGGTTTGCTTGCTCTACATCGGTGTAGGCCATTTTCCCGCACCTCTCCTATTGTAACAAATGTTATGATGTGTAACAGTCTGCGAATAACAATCAAGCAGGAGGATGCATGGACCGCGCCGCGCTCTATCAAGTCTTGGATCGGTATCTGGCCGCCCTTGCTGCGCGGGATCCCGGCCGGGTCGATTGGGCCCCTGCCCCGCTGACCTCTGAAAACAACGTGATGCTGGAGGTTGGCGACGGCCTGTGGGGCACTATTGACCGGATTGGCGACTACACGCTGCGCTTTGCCGACCCTGCAACAGGCCATGTTGGCTATTTCGGAACCGTCCACGAACCGATTGAGGAATCCGCCTTCACGCTGCGGCTGAAGGTCGATAGCGAGGGCCGCGTGGCAGAAAGCGAAATGCTGGTTGTGCGCCAATCTGATTCCGGCATCAAATTTGAAAATCCGCGCTATTGGGACAAGCCGATCCTGAACGCCGATGCTGAAGCCCCCGTTTCGCGCGATGAAATGGTGCGCTTATCCGACGGCTATTTTGAGACGCTTCAGCTGAACGATGGCACGATCCACACCAAATTCCACCCGGACTGCAACCGGGTTGAAAATGGGGTGCAGACAACGCGCAACCC
Source organism: Sphingomonadaceae bacterium (assembly GCA_024645025.1). Lineage (GTDB taxonomy): Bacteria > Pseudomonadota > Alphaproteobacteria > Sphingomonadales > Sphingomonadaceae > Aquisediminimonas. The sequence goes on along the minus strand of JAHEGQ010000316.1, from coordinate 24 downwards.
GGAATTTGCAAAAATCGTTCCGGT
>JAHEGQ010000315.1 GCA_024645025.1 Sphingomonadaceae bacterium | reverse complement strand
CCCGATCTATGCCTTTCGTGAAACCTTTGCCGGTCACCATCCTATCCCGCCAGATCATGTCCACATCTATGGGGTGCTGAGCCTCATCTTTTGGTCAATGATGATCGTTGTGACGCTGAAATATGTCACCGTGATCCTGCGTGCCGATAACAAGGGAGAGGGCGGCAGTCTGGCGCTTCTGGCGCTGATTAGCCGAGAGGCACAGGGCAAAAGTTGGTCTGTCCCCATCGTGATGCTGGGCGTCTTTGCAACCGCGCTTTTTTATGGCGATTCGATGATTACCCCGGCCATGTCGGTTCTGTCCGCAGCCGAAGGTTTGTCCGTCGTCAGCCCAGCTTTCGAACCGCTGGTTTTGCCGATTTCGGTTGTGATCTTATTTGGCCTTTTTGCCTTTCAGGCGCGGGGCACGGCTCGGGTCGGCGCCCTTTTTGGGCCAATCATGATCATCTATTTCGCAACCTTGGCGGTGCTTGGCCTGTCCCATATTGCCAGCGCACCGGAAATTATCTGGTCGCTTTCACCCTCAAACGCCGTGTCCTTTTTTCTGAGCGATCCTCTGAAGGGCTTTTTGGCCTTGGGGTCTGTTGTGCTGGCCGTCACCGGGGCTGAAGCGTTATATGCCGATATGGGCCATTTTGGCCGCCGCCCGATCCGCATTTCCTGGATCTGGATTGTTCTGCCCGGGTTGATGCTAAATTATCTGGGGCAGGGGGCGATGATCCTGCAAATGTCGCCGGCCCAAGCCAATCAGGCGATCTTGAATCCCTTCTTCCTCCTCGCGCCAGAAAATCTGCGTTTGCCGCTGGTCCTCTTGGCGATCCTCGCAACGATCATTGCCAGCCAAGCGGTGATTTCGGGCGCTTTCTCGCTCACGCAGCAGGCCATTCAATTGGGCTTCATGCCCCGTCTGCGTATCCAGCATACCAGCGAAAACGCGGCGGGTCAGATCTACATCCCAGTCATCAATTGGGGCCTGATGGTCATGGTGATCTTGCTGGTTCTTCAATTTCGCAGTTCCAGCAATTTGGCATCGGCCTATGGCATCGCGGTAACGGGGGCGATGTTTATCGACACCTGTTTGCTGGCCGTGTTGTTGCTGTCGATCTGGAAGTGGAACCGCTTGTTAGTCATGCCGCTGCTGGCGCTCTTCTTCGTTGTGGACACGGCCTATTTCACGGCGAACTTGACGAAGGTACCGTCCGGCGGCTGGTTCCCATTGGTCGTGGGCCTGATCGCGTTTACGATGCTGACCACTTGGTCACGCGGTCGCAAACTGATGACGGAACGGATGCGCGAATCTGCGATGCCGGTAAAGGTGTTCATCAATTCGGCTGCGAGTTCGGCGTCACGCGTGCCCGGCACAGCCGTGTTCATGACATCGGCTGCCGAAGGGGTGCCGCATGCGCTTTTGCATAATCTGAAGCACAACAAGGTCTTGCACGAACGGGTAATCTTGTTGACGGTCAAGATCCCGGGCGTGCCCTTTGTTGATCCAGACAAAAGGTGCCAGATGGAAGATCTGGGCCAAGGTTTCCACCGCCTGATCCTGAAATTTGGCTTTATGGAAGAACCGGATGTGCCTGCCGCTTTGGGCAATATCACCTCTTGTGGTCCGCCCATCAAGATGATGGAAACCAGCTTCTTCCTCGCGCGCCAGACTCTGTTGCCGTCTTCGCGGCCCGGCATGGCTATTTGGCGCGAAAAGCTATTCGCCTGGATGTTGCGCAACGCGGAAAGCGCGATGGAGTTTTTCCGTCTGCCCACCAATCGCGTGGTGGAACTGGGTAGCCAGGTGGAAATTTAGGGCCGCAGGGGCGCAATTTGCGCGCCTGTCGGTTCCCCTGTTGACCCGCCGGAAAAGCCTGCCTATAGGCGCGCTTCCCGAGACTTTCGGTCGCTTGGGGCGGAGTAGCTCAGCTGGTTAGAGCAGCGGAATCATAATCCGCGTGTCGGGGGTTCGAGTCCCTCCTCCGCTACCAACATTGGTCTCAGGGCGTCGCGGCAATCTGCGCTCCTCTCCAATTCTTATGCAGCCTGCCATCGCACGGTCAGAGCATCATATTTTTCCCGCTGTCGATATTTACGCAGCATTGTCAGGGCGTTACTGCGCGTCCCGTTATGACTATTCGCCTCTATCGCTTTGTCGCCGCGCTGATCCTTCTGCTCAGCTCTTTTGTTTTAACTGCGCCAGCATCAGCTGAAGCGGGGCGGACCGATGTTGAGGTGGGTGCCTATATTCTGCGGGTTAGCAACGTATCGCAAAAAGATGGCACGTTTGACGTCGACATGTGGGTGTGGATGCGGTGGAAGGGCACAGGCGTTGAGCCGCAGAAAACCTTCGAGGTTGCCAATGGTGTGATCAACTCTCGGTCCGATACCGCGGTGCTGCAGGACGAGGGGTATAATTATTCGACCATCCGTGTGCAGGCCACATTAT
>JAHEGQ010000312.1 GCA_024645025.1 Sphingomonadaceae bacterium | reverse complement strand
AGACAGGCCCCTATTCGGATCGCGCCGGATTTGGCGGCATTGGTGAAGCCATGGGCGGCTGGCGCTATATCGTGGGCGAGCCCGATCGCCCGCCAAGCCGGATGGGCGTTTCCATCGGCGATACCTTGACCGCGACCTATGGCTGTATGGGCGTTCTGGCCGCGCTTCATGTCCGTGAAAAGACGGGCAAGGGGCAGGTCGTTGACGCCGCGCTCTATGAAAGCGTGCTGCAGGTCATGGAAAGTCTGGTGCCCGAATATGACATGATGGGCATTATCCGCGAACGATCCGGCTCGATCCTGCCCGGTATCGCGCCGTCCAACGTCTATCGCTGCAAGGACGGCGAATATATGATCGGCGCGAACAAGGACAGCTTGTGGCAACGGCTGGCCGAAGCCATGGGCAAGCCCGAACTGGGACATGACCCGCGCTATGCCACTCATGTCGCGCGCGGGACCAACCAGTTTGAGCTGGACGACCTGATCAACGAGTGGACCAAGACGTTGACCGTGGACGAATTGGACGCCTTGATGACCGATTATTCCATCCCGGCCGGTCGCGTTTATCGCGCACCCGAAATGCTGGCGGACCCGCATTTCAAGGCGCGCGAGGCGATCATCGAGGTAGAAACGGAACGGTTCGGCAAGTTAAAGATGCAGAATGCCTTTCCGAAGCTATCCGCCACGCCGTCAAGCGTCCGGCGTCCGGCACCCTCCACCGTTGGCCAGCATAATGACGAAATCTATGGTACGTTGCTGGGCATGAGCGCGGCCGAGATCAAAGCCAAGCAGGATGCAGGCATCATCTGATGACACAGGCCGTGGACGACATCACCCAAAACTATGCCGGGGCCTTTGATGGGCATCTGGCCTTTGGGCAGCGCCCTGCGCTGCTGATCGTCGATGTCGTCATGGCCTATCTTGATCCCAAGTCCGCGCTTTATGCTGGGGTGGAGGCCGCCCTTGCCAGCAATGAGCGGCTGGTAGCAGCGGCGCGCAAGGCGGGGGTGCCCATTATCTTCACCAATGTGGAATATGAACCCGGCGGCACCAATGGCGGGCTGTTCTATCAGAAGATTCCAGCGCTGAAGGCGTTTGACAAAGGCTCCCCGCTGGGCCGTTTTCCAGACAGCCTCCAGCCGCAGCCGGACGACCGTGTTGTCACGAAACAATATGCGTCGGCCTTTTTTGGAACGGGGCTTTCGGAAAAGCTCCGCGCAATGGGGGTCGATACGCTGCTGATCACCGGCTATTCGACATCCGGCTGTGTGCGGGCGACCGCGCTGGATGCCCTGCAAAGCGGCTTTGCGCCCTTTGTGGTGCGCGAAGCCTGTGGCGACCGCCATGCGGCGCCGCACGACGCCAACCTGTTCGACCTGCAAGCCAAATATGCCGAAGTCATCTCTGAAGACACGGCCTTGGCCCGGATCGCCGATTTCCGCCCGTGAAATGTCTTTCGGCGATTGAACGCCCTGATTGACGCTGCTGCTGCGATGGCAGAAGGGCGCTTGCAGACCCAATCTTAACGCAAGGACCCGCCATGAGCCGCGCAACCCAGACTGCGACCGACATTGCTGACGATATTGCCCGCATCTTTGCCCTGCAACAGGCGCATCAATGGGAAGCGAAGGCCAGCAGCGCGGCCGAACGCAAAGCCAAGCTGGCAAAGCTGAAGACCGCTGTTGAAAACCATGCCGACGCGATTGTCGCGGCGGTCTTGCAGGACACGCGCAAGCCCGAAGGGGAAATCCGCGTTACCGAAGTGCTGAACGTCATTTCCAACATCCAGCGCAACATCGACAATCTGGATGGCTGGATGGCGCCGACCGAGGTCACCCCTTCGATGAACCCGAAGGATCGGGCGCAGATTGTGTATGAGGCCCGTGGCGTCTGCCTGATCCTTGGGCCATGGAACTTCCCGCTCGGCCTGACGCTGGGTCCGGTGGCAGCTGCCGTGGCGGCCGGCAATTGCTGTTTGGTCAAGTTGACCGATTTGTGCCCGGCAACTGCGGCCGTGGCCGCCAGCATCTTGCGCGACGCCTTTGAGGAAAAGGACGTCGCGCTGTTTGAAGGCGATGTCAGCGTGGCAACCGCGCTGCTCGACCTGCCGGTCAGCCATATCTTTTTCACCGGCAGCACCCGCGTCGGCAAGATCGTTATGGCCGCCGCCGCCAAACATCTGGCCAGCGTGACGCTGGAATTGGGCGGCAAATCCCCCGTCATTATTGATGAGGGGGCCGATATTGCCAAGGTGGCGGCAGACCTTGCCAATGCCAAGCAGTTCAACGGCGGGCAGGCCTGTATTTGCCCGGATTATGTTTTTGTCCGCGAAGAGCAAAAGGCCGCGCTGGTTGATGGCTTTGCCGCCAATGTGAAAGCCAATTTGTACGACGAAGCTGGGCAGCTGAAAAAGGAAAGCCTTGCCCAGATCGTCAACACGACCAATTTCAATCGG
>JAHEGQ010000071.1 GCA_024645025.1 Sphingomonadaceae bacterium | reverse complement strand
GCGGCGTTCGCCCGAAATGCCGCACGCCGACAAGCTGTCGAGTGCGCCGGAAACGCCCTTTAAACTTTGACGCAACATTTTGCGGCGCTGGCCAAAGGCTGCCGCGGTCAACTGCTCCATGATAGCCGCATTGACGCCTTCGGGGGCAGCTTTGGGCGTAATGTGGACAACTGCGGACATGACTTTTGGCGGCGGGGTAAAGGCAGATCGATGAACGGGCAGGGCAATCCGAGCATCGTTGCGCCATTGGCCCAAAATCGACAGCCGACCATAAGCCGACTGGCCGGGCTGCGCGACGATCCGATCTGCAACTTCGCGCTGGAACATCAAGGTCAGGCTGGCCCAACGCGGCGGCCATTGTGCCCCCGTCAGCCATTGGACAAGCAGGGCTGTGCCAACATTATAGGGCAAGTTGGACAGGATATGCCCACCTTGGGGCAAAACCTCTTCTAAGGGGATCTGAAGGGCGTCTGCTTCGTGAACCACCAGTTTGTCGGGGAATGCGCTGCCAAGCTCTGCAAGGGCGGGCAGGCATCGGGGGTCCCGTTCCACGGCCACCACCCGGGCGCCTGCCTTCAACAAAGCCCGTGTTAAGCCACCGGGGCCTGGCCCCACTTCGTAAACCGACGCGTCGGCAAGGGGCCCAGGGACAGCCGCAATCCTATCCAGCAGTTGGCCATCTAAAAGAAAGTTCTGGCCCAGCGCCTTGCTGGCCGCCAAGCCATAGCGGGCAATGACGTCGCGCAGGGGGGGGAGGTTTGGGGTCATCGTGGATCGCGGTCGCGCCATTGTGCCGCTTCCCCAGCCATGCGGATTGCCGCGATCATCGCGCCGGGATTGGCCAAATCCTTGCCTGCAATGTCAAAGGCGGTCCCATGATCGGGGGATGTACGGACAATCGGCAGCCCCAGCGTCATATTCACGCCATCATCAAAACACAGGGCCTTAAGCGGGATCAGCCCCTGATCATGATACATGCACAAAGCCAAATCATAGGTTTCGCGGGCGCGCGGTGTAAACAGCGCATCCGGGGCCACGGGGCCAAACACATCAAAACCTTCTGCCCGCAGGGCCTCAATGGCCGGGGTGATGATGGTCTGTTCCTCAAGCCCCAAATGCCCTTGCTCGCCTGCATGAGGGTTAAGCCCGGCAACCGCGATGCGCGGGGCACCCAGCCCAAAATTGCGCTGCAGACCAAGCACCGCTGTGCGGCCACGGCTTACGATCAGCTCCGTGGTTAACTGATCGGGCACCTGCGCCAGCGGGATATGGATGGTAATCGGAATGACACGAAGGCCCGGCCCAGCCAGCATCATGGCAACATTGGCCGCCGCCACGCCACAGCTTTCCGCGATAAACTCTGTCTGTCCGGGGTGCCTGAACCCAATTTCCTGAAGCTGCGCCTTGGCAACCGGACCGGTTACAAGACCTGCTGCTCTGCCAGACTGGGCCAAGCCAACCGCCATCGCCAAGGTGTCAAGCGCGCAACGCGCGGAATGATGTGTTGGTTGGCCGGGTTGCGCATCTGCGCAATCGCCTGCCAGTAAGATCGGCAGGGCGTTCGCAAAGGCGTTTGTGGCCTCTTCCGGTGCGCGGATAATCTGGACCGGCCCATCCCAGACGCGCCGAACAGCTTCGGGATCACCAACCCCAAAAAAGGCAGGCAGGCTGGCCTCTTGCCGTTGCGCCCAAGATTTTCCCAATATTTCTGGGCCGATGCTGGCCGGGTCGCCCAGCGTGACCGCCAGCGGGGCATTCATGGTTAGCCGATCACCGGTAATCGATGATCGCATCCCGGCGCAGGTCGCGCAGAAAGATTTGCGCGCGCCGGTTGACGCGTTCGTCGCGCAGTTGGTTTTCAATGGCATCGGGCGAGGGGCCATCGGCAGCTTGTGGGTCATCGCGACCACACAGCGCCAATACCCGGACGCCATCGGCGCGGGAGCCAAAGGGGGGCGTCACCTGACCAACCTGAAGGCTAAGCAAAATGTCCTGCAAGCCCGTGGGCAAGTCGCGGACCCGGATTTGATCATTGTCGACGATTTCAGCATTAAACTGTTTTGCAACAGCCTCCGCCCCGCCACAGCCCTGCATTGTCTGTGCCGCTTTACCAAAAGCTTCCGCTCGGGCTCGAACCTGAGTTTCGGGGTCTTTGGGATCAAAGGTGATCGTTAGCTGGCGCAGATTAAGCACAGCGTCGCGCGGGTTGGCGACCAGAACCTGCCGACTGTCCGTCAGATAAATGATGGAAAAACCACCTGCCAAAGGAACCGGGCCTGCCAGCTGACCGACGGAAAGCTGCTGTAAAGCGGCCGACAACGGATCGGGCAACTGAGCCGGGCGGACCCAGCCCAAATCGCCCCCGACAGCCGCGGTAGAAGCTTCTGAAAACTGGCGGGCATAGGCCTGAAACGACCCACCTTGCCGCAGTTGATCCACGATCTTACTGGCATTGGCCAAAACATCGCTGGCATTTTCAGGTGTTGCCGACAGAAAAATTTCGCCAACCCGATATTCCGTCGTGCCTTTGGATGCCGTCAATCGGTCCGCGATCTGCTTTACTTCTTCATCGCTGATATTGATAAAAGGCTCCACCTTGCGGCGGAGCAAACGGCTCCACGCCATTTCGCCTTCGATCTGACGTTTCATCGTCTTTTCTGAAGAACCGTTGGCCCGCAGATATTTGGTGAAGCCTTCTGGCGTCTGCTTAAAATTCGCGGCGATCCGATTGAAGCTCTGGTCAATTTCCGCCTTGGCAACGGTGATTTCGTTGACCTTAGCTTCTTGAATTTGGAGGCTTTCGTCGATCAGGTTCCGTAAAACCTGCACACGCAACCTTTGCTTTTCTTCGTCCAGTACTTTGCCGCCATTAGCCAACATAACGAGCGCGAGCCGCTGATCGACATCGGTTCCCGTGATGACCTGACCGTTGACGATAGCAGTCGGCTTGCGCACCTGCGGCGCAACGGTTCCGATGGGGGTGATCGTTGCCGGCAAGTTTAGATTTGCAGCAGATGACGGGGCGGGGGGTGACATTGCTGGGCCTGGATTGGCAGCCATTAGGGCCGGGCCGGCCAGCAAAGCTGCGCTGGCCAAGAAAATCACACTAAACCGTTTCGTCATTCTAACTCTCGTCCCTCTCACGCCGCGGTCGGCGGGGCCCATTTGCCCAAGCTCGGCTGAACAAGGCCTGAGCACCCTATTCTCTAGCGACCAAGATTGCGGAAGGATAGTCGCAATTGGAAAGAGTTGCCTCGGCGGGCATCCCCTTGGGTTTCATAGTCTCGACGCCATGTGAGGCCAAAGACAAAACAATCATCCTCATAGGTAATGCCCAGGCGGTTGCGGACGGGCTGATAGCCATCACCTGACGATGTGGGGTCCTCTTGGGAGCCAGTCAGATCGATCGTCGTTGATCCGAAGATGGACCAATAACGGGCAAATTGCAGACGCCCACCCAGTCGCACCTCTTCCCGGTCGCGCAAGTCCTCTAGCGTGGGGCCAATATTGCGATTGAGACGAAGATAATCGACGCTGGCATAGGTTTTGCTGGTACCAATTGTTGCGCCAATTTCATTGCGCCGAACCGCAAAACTGTCTTTGTCCAGCCGATAGCGATGCGTCAGGCTGAACAGCCGCCGAAAGCGAACTTCGGTTCGACCCACGATGTCTGACGTGCGGCCAAACAGGCCGGTACCATTGGGATAGTTGGTCGAGATATTGGCGATCCGATAGCTTTGGCCAATTGTCGCGTTAACCCGCACGCCCGGTCCGTCCCAGCCCCAGTCAGCCCCATAGGTAATGCGCGAGGCATCATCCCACCGATCATAGCCGGCAAACCGGTTCAGCGCGAACAGATTGCTGTCCTCAAGGTCAATGGCTCGCGCATCTTCATTGGGGATTTTAAGATTGCTTGTTGGGGGCGTACCGACAATCTGCAAGTGGGGCGTCAATTGCTGAACGCCGCCCATGAATTCGCCGACCAAAGGCCAGCGGACATCGGCGGCAACAGCCCCGATCAGGCGGCCATTCCAGCCCGGTTCACCCCGATAATCAACTGTACTGGTCAGATCATTCTGAGAACTATGATAAACATCTGCCCGACCATAGGCCGTCAACTGCACCTGCTGACCCCATGGCGTCAGGCGCGACACATCCCATTTTATCCCCGCAAAGGCGCGCTGTGTATCTTGGCCGGCGGTGCGCAACAGGGCAAGGCTGTTGAGTTGCAATTGAAAACTGCCGCCTGCCACAAGATCTGGAAGCCGTTTGCGCCAATCGATGGCGGGCAGCGCAATTGGCAGCGCCCCCTGAACCCCATCTGCCCCTAATGTCTGGAAGGACCAGCCTGCAATCGAGAGATAGCTGGACCGCGAGACGCGTTCGACATCAATGACAGATCGCAGCCGGTCTTCGCGGGAAACGCCATAGCGGCGCAGAAACGTTCGGTCTGATGCGCGCCGCAAAGAGGGGCTTATGCTCCAGCGTTTGTCCAACTGAAACCGGCCGCTCGCTTCCAGATAGCCGCGAAAAGAGGTGACTTCGGGCAAACTGGCGTCAGTGCCCGAAATACGGCTGCTGCGCGTCGCAAAGCCAGTGACTTCATAGGCGCCAAAATCGGTCAGGTGGCGGTATGTGCCCTCCAGCATCGGTGCAACCGTGCTGTAAATATGGGGCGTGATTGTCAGGTCCTTGTTCGGGCCCAGCAACAGGTAAAACGGGCTTGCGACTTCCAGCCCCGTATTCTTGGTATATTGCAAGCTTGGGATCAGAAAGCCTGTCCCGCCGCGGTCATCGGCGGGGTGCGACAAACCCGGCAACGCGATGACGGGAAGGCCCAGCAGTTCCAGCCGGGCATCTTTGTAGCTGATCCGGTTTGTCACCGGGTTATGGGTGACGCGCACCGCTGTGATCTTCCAAAGCGGCTGTTTGGGGCAGCCCTTGGTATCAAGCACCCGGCAGGGGGAGTAAACAGCCCGGCTTAGGGTGGAAATGCCGTCGGTGCGCACGCCGCGTTCCGCCACCAAGCGGCCCCCGTCGTTCAAGACGATCAGTAAATTGGAAACAACGCCATCGCGCAGCGTATCTTTCAGTTCGACATCGTCCCCATAGGCCCGGTCGCCTTGGGCGCTTTCGATAATCACTTGGCCTTGCGCCCGCACAACGCCCGTCATGCGGTTCCAAATGATTTGGTCGGCCCGCACATGATCGCCATCTCGCGAGGCGCGCACGTCGCCGCGAGCGATAACGGTGTCTGCCGTTTCATCATATTCGATTGTATCGGCGGCAAAGTCGATCGCTGCCTTGGCTGCGCCTTCTTCTTCTCCCGGAACCATGACGCCCGCGTCGGGCATTTGCGCTCCTTCTTCAGCGCGCGTCTGTCCGGGGATCATCGCGCCGATCATGGCTGCGGTTAGGTATAATCTCTTCAGCAAGGTCAGGGCGTCTCTTTCGATTCCAGCCATGCCTATCGCATTGTCCCGCGCTTCCTGCAATCGCCGCTAGGGACAACGCTATGACACGGCCCGCTTCGGCGCTAACAGAAGCCCCATCGAGTCGATCAACGACATCCCCTGCTAACCGAACCGAGGACCCGAGATGATCTCCCTTCGCTTTTCTGCAACGCTCCCTCAAGGCGCAGATTGCCTTGCCATTCCTGTCGCCAAGGATGGATTGGCCTTAGTGACGTTGCCGGGCGCGCCTGGCCTTGTTCAGGCAGCAGCCAAGGCCGCTCGGTTTGATGGCGCGGCGGGCAGCGTTGTTGACCTGCATCTGGCAGAGGCTGGGCAGGTGTTCCGCCTTGTGTTGGTTGGGACAGGCACAGAGCGCGCGGATGATATGGAAAAGGCAGGGGCGGCCCTGTCCGCGCGGCTGTTAACGTCTGGCGAGACAGCGGTTCATCTCGATCTGACGCGCTTGGCGCAGCGGCCATCGGCGCATCAGGTTGCGCGACTGGCAGCGGGCGCGCTTTTGCGCAGCTGGCGTCATGATGTGTATCGGACGCGCCTGGCTGAGGCGAAAAAGCCCAGCCTTGCGGACTTGGTTGTTGTGGGCGCCCCAGAGGGCATCGAGGCAGCTTGGGCGGAACAGGCCGCGATTGTGGAAGGTGTGGCGCTGACCCGCACTTTGGTGGCAGAGCCGGCCAATATCCTGTATCCGGAAAGCTTCGTGGCCCGGTGCCAGAAGCTCAAGGATCTGGGTGTTGAAATTGAGGTTCTGGGCGAGGCAGAGATGCGCGCTGCAGGCATGGGGGCGCTTCTGGGCGTTGCGCAAGGGTCGATCCGAGAGCCCAAGCTGCTTGTCATGCGCTGGGATGGCACCAAGGGCGCGGTGGAAAAGCCGGTTGTGTTTGTTGGCAAAGGGGTAACCTTCGATACTGGGGGTATTTCGCTGAAGCCCCCCGGCGGCATGGAAGATATGAAATGGGATATGGGCGGTGCCGGGGCCGTTGCCGGGGCGATGATGGCGCTGGCCGGGCGCAAGGCCAAGGCCCATGTCGTGGGCATTTGCGGTCTGGTTGAAAATATGCCCGATGGCGGCGCACAGCGGCCCGGGGACGTGGTCACATCCATGTCGGGTCAGACGATCGAAGTCATCAACACGGATGCTGAGGGCCGCCTTGTTTTGTGCGACGCGATGACCTGGGTGCAAAAGCGGTTCAAGCCCGAAATCATGGTGGATCTGGCGACGCTGACGGGCGCGATGATTATCTCGCTGGGCCATGAATATGGCGGGCTGTTCTCCAATAACGATGATCTGGCGGCCCAGCTGACGGCGGCGGGCAAGTCGGTGGGCGATAATCTGTGGCGCTTCCCGATTGGGCCGGCTTATGACAAGCTGATTGATAGCCCGATTGCCGATATGAAGAATGTCGGCCCGCGCGAAGGCGGATCGATCACGGCGGCGCAGTTTCTCCAGCGCTTTGTCGATGAGGGCGTGAAATGGGCGCATCTGGACATTGCCGGCATGGTTTGGGCCGCCAAGCCCGGCACCTTGTGGGATAAGGGCGCCACCGGCTTTGGCGTGCGGCTGCTGGATCGGTTTGTGGCAGATAATTTTGAAGGCTGATTTTTATTATCTGACCCGAACGCCGCTGGACCGCGCGTTGCCCGCCATTGCAGAGCGGGTGCGTGCGGGGGGTGAGCGGCTGCATATTGTGGCGGACGACCCGGCCTTGCTCGACAGGCTCGATACGCTGCTATGGACGTATAAGCCTGAAAGCTTTTTGCCGCATGGCCGGGAAGGGGGTCAGCCCGTGCTGCTAGCCCCGCTGGACGGCGCTTCCGCCTATCCCAATTTGGCCTATGTGGATGGCATCTGGCGTACACCTCCGATGCAGACGGTGCGGGTCTTTTATTTTTTTGCCGAAGACACGTTGGACAATGCGCGTGCGGCGTGGCGCGGCCTTTCAGATACCGACATTGAACGGCGCTATTGGAAGCAGGATGCCGATGGCCGCTGGGTGGAAGGGCCATAGCCGCCAAACACGGCTTGCGGCAGGCTGGTGATCCCGCTAGAGGCGCGGCCAACCGACCCATTTTTCAATCTCAATATGGAGACGACCAGCCATGGCCGCCAATCGTACCTTTTCGATCATCAAGCCCGACGCCACCCGCCGCAACCTGACGGGCGCGGTCACCAAGATGCTTGAGGAAGCTGGTCTGCGCGTTGTCGCGTCCAAGCGCATTCAGATGACGCGCGAACAGGCCGAAGGCTTTTACGCTGTTCATCGTGAGCGTCCTTTCTTCAACGATCTCGTAAACTTCATGATCTCGGGCCCCGTTGTTGTGCAGGTGCTAGAAGGCGAAAATGCCGTGCAGCGTAACCGCGACATCATGGGCGCGACCAACCCCGAACAGGCTGCCGAAGGCACGATCCGCAAAACGCTGGCGGAATCGATCGAAGCCAACTCGGTCCACGGGTCTGACTCGGATGAGAATGCTGCGATCGAAATCGCCTATTTCTTCAAGCCGGAAGAAATCGTCGGCTAAATCGGCAGACGACAGAAATCTTAAAAAGGGCGTGCCGAGAGGTGCGCCCTTTTTCGTTGGGCTGATTGCGCCGCCGCTGCAATTTGGATAGCCCTTCCCAAAATCAGACATCTAGGGGAGGCCGCTTTGGGCAAGCATATTCTGGTCATTGATGAAGGCACGACATCGACGCGGGCGATGCTGTTCGCGGTGGATGGCAAATGCCTTGGGTCTGCCCAACGGCCGCTGACCCAATTCTATCCTGCGCCCGGCTTGGTTGAACATGATGCTGCCGAAATCTGGGATCTGACGCTGGCGTGCGCGCAAGAAATGGTCGCCAAGGCCGGCGGTGCACAGGCGATTGCCGGGATTGGCATTACCAACCAGCGCGAAACAATTGTGTTTTGGGATCGCCGGACGGGCGCGCCTTTGGCCCCCGCGATTGTCTGGCAGGATCGGCGGACCGCGGAAATCTGTGCCAAATTAAAGGCCGAAGGGCAGGAGCCTGTTGTTCAGGCCAAGACGGGCCTGCTGCTTGACCCGTATTTTTCGGGTTCCAAAATTGGCTGGGCGTTGAAGCATTGGCCCCAACTTGAAGCCGCGGGGGACAATCTGGCCGTTGGCACGATTGAGAGCTATCTTGTCTATCGCCTGACGGGCGGCGTTCATATTACCGATGCGTCCAATGCCTCGCGGACCGCACTGATGTCGCTGGGCAGCGGCGGCTGGGATGATGGCTTGCTGGAAACCTTTGGCGTGCCGCGCGCCATCCTGCCGGAAATTGTCGACTGCGCGGGTCTGTTGGGGACGACACAGGCGGATCTCTTCGGCGGACCAATCGCGATTACCGGCATGGCGGGCGATCAACAGGCGGCGACCATCGGGCAGGGCTGTTTTGCCGAAGGGCAGACCAAGGCGACCTTTGGGACCGGCGCATTTGTGCTCACAAATACGGGTCAAACCCTGCCGCAATCCCGCAACCGCCTGCTCTCGACCATCCTGTTCCAGCTGGATGGCGTGCGCACCTATGCGCTGGAGGGATCTGTGTTTGTGGCGGGCAGCCTTGTGAAATGGCTGCGCGATGAAGTGGGACTGATTGCCAGTGCCGATGAAACCGAAGGGCTTGCCCGGTCCGTCGCGGACAATGGGGGCGTTTATCTGGTGCCTGCGCTGTCCGGATTGGGGGCGCCGCATTGGAACCCGATGGCGCGCGGGCTGATTGACGGCCTGAGCTTTTCCACCGGGCGGGCGCACATTGCACGCGCCGCGCTGGAGGCGATGGCGCATCAAACGCACGATTTGGTCAGTGCCTTTGCGGCCGATGGCGCAAACTGGTCAGAATTGCGGATTGATGGCGGGATGGTTGCCAATAACTGGCTGGCGCAGGACTTGGCCGATATGCTGGCCATCAAGGTGGAACGCCCCGGTTTCATCGAAACGACGGCCTTGGGCGCGGCGATGCTGGCCGGGGTGGGCGCGGGCCTTTATGCCAAGCTGGAAGATGCCGGGGTCATGCGCGGGACTGTTGAGCATTTCACGCCGAATATGACATCGGAAGATCGGGCGGCGCGTCTGTCTGGCTGGAAAGCGGCATTGGATCGCACCTTGCTCGGCCGCTAGGGGCGGCTTAGGATGGCGTCATGACCAGACTTCTTTTGATGGAAGGCAATGTTGCGGCTCGTCGGGCCCGCGCCAAGGCGCTTGGGATGCGGACATCGAGCGGCATTTACGCCGAGGCGATCCTTGCCCATTTCCCTGCTTTTGAAATCGATGTCGTGAATGCGGCAGATCCAGATTTCGCCATCCCCAATGGCCGGGATTTTGCCGATTATGATGGGTTTATCGTCTCTGGGTCGGCGCTGCATGCCTATGATGGCGATTTTGCTGTGACCAACCAGATTGACCTGTTGCGGCAGGCAGCAGAGGCCGGACTGCCCTGTTTTGGCAGTTGTTGGGGCCTTCAAATCGCGGCGATGGCGGCCGGCGGGCAGGTGGAATATCACCCACGGGGCAAGGAAGTGGGTTTTGCCCGCAAGATCATGCCGACAATTGATGCGCAGGGCCATGCCATGTTCCGGTACAAGCCGCCGGTCTTTGATGCGCCCTGCATCCATTATGACGAAGTAACCCGGCTGCCCGACGGCGCGACCTTGCTGGCGTCGAACGCGCACAGCATGGTGCAAGCCGCGATCATTCCTTTGGGGAAAAGCCGGGTTTGGGCGGTCCAATATCATCCAGAATATGATGTGCGCCATGTGGGGGCGATCTATCGGCTCTATGCGGATGATATGATCGGACCAGATTTCTTTCCGGATCAGGCGGCGCTGGAGGCTTATTGCGCAAAGCTGGAAAATCTGGCGACAAACCCCAGCAATGCAGGCGCAGCTTGGGAATTGGGGATCGACGCGGATATCCTGGATGATAAAACCCGTCGCGGGGAAATTATCGCCTGGATCGAAACCGAGGTTTTGGGTGGCCCATAAGCGGGCTAGCTTTTTGTCAGCCGCCGCCCAATTCTTCCGGCCAATATAGCCGCATCGGATTGTCGATCAGCAGCTTGCGCTGCAAGGCCTCGGTCGGCGCAATCCTTGGGATCATATCAACCAGATGCCCGTCATCGGGAATTTCGGTGTCCATATTGGGGTGCGGCCAGTCGGTCCCCCACAGCACACGATCCGAATAGTCCGCCACAAGCGGGGCAACGGCGTTGGCAAAGGCATCCCATGGATCGCCCGCGCCGCCTTCCTTGATCGCATCCAGCCGGTCGGGGCAGGTGGCCTTGAACCAGATGTCATCCCGACTGTCGAGGAAGCGGCGAAACGCCTTCATATCCGCGCCATCCGGCCCCTGACGCACGTCGGGTCGGCCCATATGGTCAATCACCAGCGGCACGGGGATCGCGTCCATAAAGGGACGCAGCTCGTCCAGAATGTCTGCCTCAAAATAGATAACGACGTGCCAGCCCTTGGGCAGGCGCTGGGCGACCTCCAGAAACTTGTCCTTGGGGGCGTCGTCCACCAGCCGCTTCAAAAAGTTGAACCGAATACCCCGAATGCCGCCTTCATGAAGCGCGTTAAGATCCGCCTCGCTGATCGCCGGGTCAACAACGGCCACGCCGCGCGCCATGGCCTTGGATTGGGCAATGCCATTCAGCGTGGCGGCATTGTCCGTGCCATGGCAGCTGGCTTGGACAATCACGTTGCGGGCAAAGCCCAAATGGTCGCGCAAGGCAAAAAGCTGATCGGGGCCCGCATCTTGCGGCAGATATTTGGCCTTGGGGCTGAATGGGAATTGCGCCATCGGCCCAAAGACATGGCAGTGCGCGTCAATCGCGCCTGCGGGGGGCGTATACCGGGGCTTGGATGGATTGGTATGCCAAGAAAGGATCCGATCGCTCATCCGAAAACAACTCCATCCATCAATTTGCGGGCGGTACGCAACAGGGCGGCGGTTGCGACATTGCCAGCGTCATCCAGTTCCAAAACGCAGCTCATTTCCCCCGTCGGGTGTTCGACGGATAAAGTCTTGCGGGATCCTTCGGGGATTTGCGCCACCTCCGCCGCGGGGGAGCTCGGGATCAGGCACGCCGTTGCGACGCTGACGGCGCCCAGAACACCGATGGTCGCATGGGCGCGATGGGGAATGAAGCTGCGCACGGTGACTGCGCCACCATGGCGGGGCGGGGCAACCAGCATCATCTTTGGCACCGACTTTTCCGTCACATCCCCCAGATTCATCTTTTCACCCACGGCAAGGCGGATGGCTTCGATCTTGGCTTTCAGCACCGAGTCTGCATCCAGCGTGTCGCGATCTTCATAGCCGGTAATCCCGACATCTGCGGCCTTCATGACAACGCACGGCATACCATTATCGATCAAAGTGACGGGCACGCCGTTGACGATATCCACGGCATTTCCACTTGGGAGGAGGGTGCCGCAGGAGGATCCCGCTGTGTCCCGAAACTCGAGCGGGATGGGGGCATGGCTGCCCGGCACACCGTCAATCCTGGCATCGCCTGTATAGCGCACCGTGCGGCCCGGCGTTTGGACAGTCGCCACCGCGACTTGGCCCGTATTTTCCATGAAGATGGTCACACGGGTCTCCCCGTCTTGGGCGTCGACAAGCCCGCGTTCGATGGCAAAGGGGCCGATGCCTGCAAGGATATTGCCGCAATTCTGGGCGTCGGTGACGATCGCTTGATCCACAAAAACTTGCAAAAACAGATAATCGACATCCACACCGGGGCGGTCAGAGGCGCAG
>JAHEGQ010000070.1:8043-12236 GCA_024645025.1 Sphingomonadaceae bacterium | reverse complement strand
TGGGTCGATGCGTCGGGCAAGACGCAGGAAAAGGTATTCGATGTGGTGTGGAGCGATCCGGCCAAACGCAAGCTCGTCAATGGGCGTCTGATGCCCGTGGGCGACACAGTAGACTTGAAGACGGCCAGCTACAAAAATAGCATCGGCGCTCCGGAATTGCGGACCATTTGGTCGGACCCGGAGTTCAACCCGAAGCAGCGCGCCTTTTATTATCTGCGTGTGCTGGAAATCCCGACGCCGCGCTGGCCCGTTTATGACGCGCTGCGTTATGGGGCCAAGCTGCCCAAGGATGCGCGCCTGAAGGATCAGGAACGGGCCTATACCTCACCCATCTGGTATAATCCCCCGGCATAAGAGCATGGGCCGCGTTTTGCCGTTGACGGCGGACGCGGCCTGACTCACAATCGGGCCAGTCAGTTACCTTATCAATATCAATGCGACGGATGGGATAATGCCCGACACCGATGAAAAGCCCCAAGACAATGAAACCGTCCGTGCCGTAAAGCGCGCCCGCGCTCGGGCAGAAGCCGCGGCGGCTGCGGAAGAAAAAAAGCCGATCAACTGGAAGGCGGCGGCAGGCATCGGCATCGGGTCCGCGGCCATTCTCGGGGCTTTGATCTACGCATCGCGCCAGCGCAATAAGGACAAATAAGTCTGGCATAGGTGGACGGCGGGGCCTGCGCGTGGCAAAGCTGCGCGATGCTCCTAAGTGATCGTGTCCTTTTTCTCGATGGCGAGGCCCTCGTCCTCGACAAGCCTGCCGGTATGCCGGTTGATGCGCCGCGCGATGGATCGCTGAGCGTCGAAAACCATCTGGGCAGCCTGACCTTCGGGTTCCAGCGTTGGCCGCTGCCGGTGCACCGGCTGGACCGGGACACCTCTGGCTGCTTGCTTCTGGCCCGCAACCCCAAGGCCCATAAACGCTTTGCCGCGGCTTTTGAGGCGGGCGAAGTCAAAAAAACCTATCTCGCCATTCTCGCCGGGGTGCCGACCCAAGAATCCGGCACGATCGACCTGGCGCTTGCAAAAACAAGCACCGCCGAGACCGGCTGGCGCATGGTGGCCAGCGCTTCGGGCAAGCATGCCGTCACGCATTGGCGCGTTTGCGCAACCGCCAATGGCCGCGCGCTGGTGGAATTTCGTCCCGAAACCGGGCGCACCCACCAATTGCGCGTCCATGCCGCCAGCGGCATTGGCATCCCCATTTCGGGCGACCCCGTTTATGGCGATGGCCAAGGCCCGATGCTGCTTCATGCCAGCCGCCTGCACGTCCCACGCGGGTCAAAAAAGCCGATCGACGCAGAGGCCCCTTTGCCGGCGACCTTCGCCACCGCAGGCTTTCCCAATGACTGACTGGCCCCCTTTGCCCGAGGACGCCATTGAGGAAAAATTCCTCGCAGCAACCGGGCCGGGCGGGCAGAATGTCAACAAGGTGGCAACCGCGGTGCAAATCCGGCTGGATGTTTTTGCGCTGCGCCTCCACCCGGATGTCTATGCGCGGCTAAAGCTGCTGGCCGGCAGCCGCTGGACCCAAGAGGGCGAGATTGTCATCACCGCCCGCAGCTTTCGAACGCAGGACGCCAATCGGCAGGACGCGCGCGAGCGACTGGCAGAAATGATCGGGCGGGCCCATATCCGTCCCGCGCGTCGCGTCAAAACCAAGCCGACCCGGGCCGCCAAGGAACGCCGCTTGACCGGCAAGTCGTTGCGCAGCGATGTGAAAAAGGGCCGCGGCAAGATAAGGATCGATTGATGTACAGCTTTGACGTCAACCGGGATGACCCGACCAGCTTGTATCGCGATTTGCACGCAGCCATCGATGCCATCACCCAAGACGAACCCGATGCCATTGCCAATATGGCAAATGTCGCGGCGCTGATCTGGGAATTTCTGCCCGACCTTAACTGGTCGGGATTTTACCGGTTGGCGGGCGACACGCTTGTATTGGGGCCCTTTCAGGGCAAAGCAGCCTGTATCCGTATTCCGCTGGACAAGGGCGTGTGCGGTGCGGCAGCCACAAGCCGAACCACGCAGCTTGTCGCCGATGTCCACGCCTTTCCCGGCCACATCGCCTGCGACGCAGCCTCTGCATCCGAAATTGTTGTGCCGTTGATCGTCGATGGCCAGTTGATTGGCGTTCTGGATTTGGACAGCCCAAAGCCGGGCCGCTTTACGCAGCTTGACCAATCCGGGCTGGAGGCGATCTGCACCCTGCTGGCCCCGCGCCTTTGCGGCAACGTCCGATAAAGGGACAGGCGAGCCTCATTCCGGGCCTCGCCTCGGCTGGCAGACAGCGCTAAGCCAAATCCTTGATCCAAACCCAACAGCCATCATCGGCATGGGGGCGGATTGTGTGCGTTTTAAGGGTGTGTGCCATGCGTCGTCTTTTGCGTTTTATGATCCCAGCTGTTGTGCTGATGGGCTTTGCAGAACGTGCAGCGGAGGCCCAGATGGCCCCGCCCCAAAATGCACAGTCATCTTTCGGGCAAGGGGCCGGCACTGCACGTCAGGAACAGGATGTGTGGGACGGCCGCTGGACTTCTGCCCCCATCCAGCCACCAGCCTCCGGTTCCCCCGTTCCGGCCATCCCGGCGCCCCAATACGGCGTTGGGCCTCAGGGGGTGCCAATGCCCCCGGTTCCGCTGCCGCCGCAAATGGGGGCAATGGCACCCGGCCAGACGTACGCCCAAACTTATGCTCAGCCTGTGGTCCAAGGCACCACCGTCCAAAGCACCTCCGTCCAAAGCTATGCCATGGCGGGCGGCGCGATGTTCAGCGTCACCATCTTGTCAGTGCCTGTCGTCACCACGACGACCACCGAATATGTCACAGAAACTGTGGCGCGGTCCGCGCGGCGCACGGTTCGGCGCGCGCCGCATCGACGGGCCTGCACCTGCCGGGTGGTTTGCCAATAGGCCGTCGCGTCGCGGTGACGATCAACTCAGCCGGTCCAAGCCTTCCCGCGACAATGTGCCGGGAATAATCATCAGCGGGCAAGGCAAGGTTGCCATGCCAACGCCGGCAAAATGGGAAATCAGCGGACCCGGCGCCCCGGACATGGCCGCCCCCAACACCAACGCCCCAATATCTGGATTGTCGGCCAATGCCTGCTGGATAGCCTGAATGGGTTCCCCCTGCTTCACGATGATGCGCGGCAAAACGCCACGTTCATGATCCAGCATATCCAAGGCGCGGCGGGCGACCTCTTGCGCACGCTCTTCCGCCTCAGCCTCGATCGTGGCCTGAATTGACCCAAAGGCAACGAATTCCTGCGGCTCGACAATCGCCAGAATCTCCAGACCGCCGCCTGTTTTTGCAGCCCGGCGCGCAGCAAATCGCACGGCAATTTCGGCTTCTTCGGTCCCATCGACCACCGCCAGATAGGTGCGCATACCAGCCCTTTACCCCGTCATGGAAACGAATGCTTAGGTTGTGCCAATCCTAGGACTGGCGCAACCATCACCGTGACGCTAGGGAAACGCCACGCTTAAGACCAGACCTTTCAAGAGGTGAGATTAAATGCCGATCGAACTGAAGATCCCCGCTTTGTCCCCGACAATGGAAGAGGGCACGCTTGCCAAATGGCTGGTGAAAGAAGGGGATGTCGTCACATCGGGCGATATTCTGGCAGAGATTGAAACCGACAAGGCGACGATGGAATTCGAAGCCGTTGACGAAGGCACGATCGGGCAGATTCTTGTGCCCGCCGGCACCGATGGCGTAAAAGTGGGTACCGTGATCGCCTTGATCCAGGGCGATGATGAAGCAGCGCCGAAACCGGCCGCATCGGCAGCCACGCCGGCCGCCAAGCCAGGCGCAGCGCCGACACCGGCGCCAGAGCCGGCACCTGCCCCTGTCGCCACCCCCAGTCCCGCCGCACAGCCCATCAAGGTTGCGCAGGAAGATCGGATCATCGCGTCGCCGCTGGCCAAGCGGATCGCTGCGCAAAAGGGGGTGGATCTGGCAGGCGTGACGGGCAGCGGCCCCAATGGCCGGATCGTCAAGGCGGATGTGGAAGGCCGCGCGCCAACCCCTGCGGCGACGGCGACATCGGTTGCCAGCCCGGCTTTGGCCGCTGCGGCCCCGGTCAATTTGGCGGATATTCAAACGCCGCATGAGGTGCAAAAGCTCAGCAATATGCGCAAAACCATTGCGCGTCGCCTAACCGAAGCCAAGCAGACCATCCCGCATAT
>JAHEGQ010000070.1:0-8033 GCA_024645025.1 Sphingomonadaceae bacterium | reverse complement strand
CGGTGGATGTCCGGCTGGATGCCTTGCTGAAGCTGCGGGCCGAATTGAATGACAGCCTGTCGGGCCGCGGCCTTAAACTGTCGGTCAACGATATGCTGATCAAGGCGTTGGGCCTTGCGCTGATGCAGGCCCCCAAATGCAATGTCAGTTTTGCCGGCGACCAGCTGGTGCAATATCACCGCGCCGATATCAGCGTGGCGGTTTCGGTGCCCAATGGCCTCATCACCCCGATCATCACCGGGGCAGACAGCAAGGCGATCAGCAGCATTTCAAGCGAAATGAGCGACCTTGCCGGGCGCGCCAAGGACGGCAAGCTTCAGCCGCATGAATATCAGGGCGGCACGGCCAGCCTGTCGAACATGGGGATGTTTGGCATCAAGCAGTTTGAAGCCGTCATCAACCCGCCCCAAGGCATGATCATGGCGATTGGCGCAGGCGAAAAGCGGCCCTTTGTGATCGACGATGCGCTTCAGATCGCCACCGTCATGTCGGCCACGGGCAGCTTTGACCATCGCGCGATTGACGGGGCAGATGGCGCACAGCTGATGCAGGCCTTCCGCGACCTGTGCGAAAAGCCGCTGGGGTTGGTGGCGTAATATGGCCGAGACCAATTACGACCTGATCGTCCTCGGTTCCGGCCCCGGCGGCTATGTGGCTGCCATCCGGGCGGCGCAGCTGGGCCTCAAGACCGCGATTGTGGAGCGCGAAAATCTGGGCGGCATCTGCCTCAACTGGGGCTGTATCCCCACCAAAGCGCTGCTGCGTTCAGCCGAAGTCTATCATTATATGCAGCACGCCGGGGCCTATGGCTTGGCGGCGGAAAAGATCAGCGCGGATTTGAATGCCGTGGTTCAGCGGTCGCGCGGGGTGGCCAAGCAACTGAATCAGGGTGTCACGCACCTGATGAAGAAGAACAAGATCGCCGTTTACATGGGTGATGGCAAATTGCTGGCGGCGAACAAGCTTTCCGTTACCAAGGATGGCAAGACCGAAGAGCTGACGGCGAAGCACATCATCCTTGCGACCGGCGCGCGCGCGCGGGACCTGCCCTTCGCCCCGGCAGACGGCAAGCGCATCTGGACCTATCGCCATGCGATGGTGCCGGCGGAAATGCCGACCAAGCTGCTCGTCATCGGCTCTGGCGCGATCGGCATCGAATTTGCGAGCTTTTATAACGACATGGGTGCCGAGGTAACGGTCGTCGAAATGATGGACCGGATTGTGCCGGTGGAAGATGCCGAGGTGTCGGACTTCCTCGAAAAGGCGCTGACCAAGCAAGGCCTCAAGATCTTGACGGGCGCGGGCGTCAACAGCCTGAAAGCCGATGCCAAGGGCGTTACCGCCGAGATCAAGGCCAAGGATGGCAAGGTTGAAAAAGCGGCGTTCAGCCATGCGATTGTCGCCATTGGCATTGTCCCCAATACCGAAAATCTGGGTCTGGAAGCCTTGGGTGTCGCCACCGAGCGCGGCCATGTGAAGACCGATGGCTTGTGCCGCACCAATGTGGCGGGGCTCTGGGCGATTGGCGACATCACCGCGCCGCCCTGGCTTGCGCACAAGGCCAGCCATGAAGGCGTGATTGCCGCTGAAGCCATTGCGCAGGCGCTGGGCAATAAAGATGTCCACCCGCACGCGATGGATGCCAAGAACATTCCGGGCTGTACCTATTGCCATCCGCAAATCGCCTCGGTCGGCCTGACCGAAGCGAAAGCAAAAGAAGCGGGCCATGAGGTGAAGGTTGGCAAATTCCCGTTCATCGGCAATGGCAAGGCGATTGCGCTGGGTGAAGCCGAAGGGTTCGTAAAGACGGTTTTCGATGCAAAGACCGGCGAGCTATTGGGCGCGCATATGGTGGGCGCGGAAGTCACCGAGCTGATCCAGGGCTTCACCATCGGCAAGACGGCAGAATTGGTGGAGGCGGATTTCATGCACACCGTTTTCCCGCACCCGACGCTGTCCGAAATGATGCACGAAAGCGTCCTATCCGCTTACGGCCGGGCGCTCCATTTCTAAACCGGATATAGCGGGGGCTTCGATTATCAGGCGTTATCAAAAAGCCAGACTTCTTGATTTGCGCCATCCGTCGACTTGCCAAATCGAAATCCCCCTGCCAGCACTTGGTCATGAAGACTTTTTTGAACGCCCTTGCTGGCACCGCCGCCTTTGCCTTTGCCGCCCCGGCTCTTTGCGCTGAGACGCCGCAAGGCCAGACCACCTATGTGACCGCTGCCCGAATGATTGACGTCGACACGGGCAAGCGCGTTGACCAACCCTTGATCGGCGTTCGGGACGGACGGATCATTTCCATCACGGATCGCAGAACGACACCCCTGCCCTCAGGCGCGCCCCTGATCGACCTTGGCGACAAGACATTGCTGCCTGGCCTGATTGATATGCACGTCCATCTGGATTCGGTGGCAGAGATTGGCGGCTATAATGGCCTGCAATTTACCGACAGCTTCTGGTCCATGGTCGCGGTCAAAAATGCGCGCGACATGCTGGAGGCGGGCTTTACCACGGTGCGCAATGTCGGGTCGCAAAACCGCGACGACATTGGCCTAAAACAGGCCATTGAGGCAGGCTATGCCGTTGGCCCAAGGATCGTGCCGGCCGGCTATGCGCTGGGCGCGACAGGCGGCCATTGCGATTCCACCTTCTTGCCGCCCAGCCTTGAAAAGCCGCAGGAAGGCGTTGCAGATGGGGAACAGGCGTTGCGCTATGAGGTCCGCCGCCAGCGCAAATATGGGGCAGAGGTGATCAAGGTCTGTGCCACGGGCGGTGTCTTTTCTCACAATACGGAACCGGGCCAGCAGCAGCTTTCAGAAAATGAGCTTCGGGCCATTGCAGACGAAGCACATCAATGGGGCCTACGGGTTGCTGCGCATGCCCATGGCGCGTCGGGCATCAAGGCCGCCATTCGCGCCGGGATTGATACAATTGAACACGCCAGCCTTGTCGATGATGAAGGCATCAAATTGGCCGTGACCCGCAAACAGCCGGTCTGGTTTTCGATGGACATCTTCAACACCGATTACACGCAGGCCGAAGGCGCAAAAAATGGGGTGCTGGAAGACAATCTGCGCAAAGACCGCGAAGTTGCCCAAATCCAGCGCGACAATTTCCGTAAGGCGCACAAGGCAGGTGTTCGCATGGTCTTTGGTTCCGATGCGGGCGTTATGCCGCATGGTCAGGTTGGCGGGCAATTCAAGGTCATGGTGCAATATGGCATGACCCCGCTGGAAGCCATTCAAGCTGCCACTCGCAACGCCGCCCAAGCGCTGGGCCGCGAAGCGGATGTCGGTGCCATCGCAATTGGTCGCTATGCCGATATGATTGCGGTCGACAAGGACCCGTTGGCCGATGTGCGGGAACTTGAGCACGTCGCCGTCGTCATCAAGGATGGCCGCCTTGTCAAAGGCGGTCAATGAGCAGGAAGGGTCGGTCAGGGCGCGCCCCTTTTTGGCCCGCCCTAACGCTTTTGGCGTTGGCTTTGGTCTTGGGCGTCTTGGTGACCTGGGGCGACGTTGGCCACAGCTTTGACACGCGCGGCCTGCGGCAACTCGCCTTGCGATCGGGACAATCGCCAGACGGGCTGATTGGCTTTTTCCAGTCGGTCAGCTGGGCAGCAGATGCCGCGCAACGATCGCTGTTGCTGCTTGCCTTTACGCTGTGGCTCTTCTGGCAAAAGCGCTGGCGCGCCGGGCTGGTTATGCTGATCTTTCCCGCGTTGGCGGGGGCCACGTCCAGCATCTTGAAGCAGATTTTTGCCCGCCCGCGACCAGAGGTGGTGCCGCATCTCGACACTTTTGCGAACCTGTCTTTCCCCAGCGGCCATGCCACCAACGCCGTTGCCATTTTGCTGCTGGCCGCTCTGGTCCTGCCGAAAAAGCGGCGCGTTATGTGGGGCTGTCTGGCTGGCGGCGTGGGCGTGCTGGTCGGGATGTCCCGGCTGGCCTTGGGTGTCCATTGGCCCAGCGATGTGTTGGGCGGACTGCTGTGGGGAACCGGCTTTGCACTTGCCGGTTGGACGACGGCGAAACGCTGGGGTGACGCCCCCCGCTAAGTCCGCGCAAAAAGATTAGGCGAGGTGCTGCGCCACGCGCGCCACGCCTAGTGTCTTGCCCAAGCGGTTCAGACTGACCGGATTGACAAAATCAGCAACCAAGCGGCCACAGGCCGATTCCCGAACGCGCGCAATCATGACACCGGCACCGGGCAGTCGCAGACTGACCAGCGCACCCTTGGCCAGCGGGGTCGATAGGTCGGCCTCAAACTCTGTCTGGTTAATGTGGCGCACGACCACATCACAGCCCTGAAAGCTTAAAATATTCGGGCTTGGCGCAAGGCGGCCATCCGCCAGAGCCGGTCGCAAGGGGCCCAAGACCCCCGCAGACGGCGACTGCAAGGCAAGGCGACCGGCAATATGCATATTCCCCCCCCAGCCAGAGTGAAGTCAGCCAGACCCACACGGCGCAGATCAAGCGACTCGATCAGAGCGCCAAAAGTGTTTGGCAGACAAAAATGAGTCAAGAGTTATCCACAGACGCCTGTTGGGACGCTTTCTGGCTGCGAGAGACTTTCCCTGCCCGATATTCATGTTAGGCTGCCCCGAAACGGAACATAAAATAGGAGAGTCGCGTCATGCATGATCTGGTTATTCGGGGCGGAACCGTTGTTGATGGAACGGGCAACAAACCGTTCAAGGCAGATATCGCCATCGACAACGGCCTGATCTCGGCCGTGGGCCATATTGATGCGACGGGCCGTGACGAAATTGACGCTACCGGCAAGATTGTAACGCCCGGCTTTGTCGACGTGCATACCCATTATGACGGGCAAGCAACCTGGGATGCCGAAATGGCACCGTCCAGCTGGCACGGCGTGACAACCGTCATCATGGGCAATTGCGGCGTCGGCTTTGCGCCTGCCCGGCCCGATCGCCATGAATGGCTGATCAGCCTGATGGAAGGCGTGGAAGACATTCCCGGCACCGCACTCGCCGAAGGGATGAAATGGGATTGGGAAACCTTCCCCGAATATTTGGCGGCGCTGGATCGGCTGCCCCGCACCGTGGATGTTGGCACCCATGTGCCGCACGGGGCTGTGCGCGCCTATGTGCTGGGCGATCGAGAACGGCCGGGCGCCATCCCGACCGACGACGATATTCAGGAAATGGCCCGCATCGTGGAAGAGGGTGTGCGCGCCGGCGCTCTGGGCTTTTCCACCTCGCGCACCGTGCTTCACAAGTCGATCGACGGGGAATTGGTCCCCGGCACCACCGCAACCGCCGAAGAGCTGATCGAAATTGGTCGGGCGATGGGCAAGGTCGGCCATGGCGTGTTTGAAATGGCCAGCGACCTGCGCCGCGAATGGAATGAATTTGAATGGATGGGCAAATTGTCGCGCGAAACGGGCCTGCCCGTGACCTTTGCCGCGCTGCAAAGCATCGCCAAGGAACTGCCGCTGGAAGAACAGATCACTGAAATGCGCGCACAAAATGATAACGGCGCCAATATCGTCGCGCAAATTGCGTTGCGCGGCAATGGCATCATCATGGCATGGCAGGGCACGGTTCACCCGTTCCTGTTCCGCCCGGCTTGGGCGGAGATTGCCGAGCTGCCTTGGGAGCAAAAGCTGGCCCGGCTGAAAGACCCGGCCTTCCGCGAACGCATGATTACGGAACCCAGCCAGATCCCGGAATCGGACGTGGCGGATCTTTACCGCGTTATTGCGGGCGGCTGGGCCGTCCAGTTTGAGATGGATCCGGACTTTAATTACGAACCGGGCATGGATGAAAGCATTGCCGCACGCGCGGCAGCTGCCGGCGTATCGGGCGACGCCTATGCCTATGACTTGATGATGAAGGATGACGGCAAAGGCTTTATCTATTTCCCCGTCCTCAATTACCGGGATGGCAATCTGAACTTCCTTGAAGATCTGCAACTGGCCGAAGACACGGTCAATTCGCTGTCGGACGGCGGCGCCCATTGCGGCACGATCTGCGATGCCGCCTCGCCTACCTTCATGCTGCAACACTGGGTGCGGGATCGGAATGGAAAGCGGATTGCGCTGGAACACGCGATCAAGCGCCAGTGCCGCGACACCGCGCTGCTCTATGGCCTGCACGATCGCGGTCTTTTGAAGCCGGGGATGCTGGCAGATGTAAATGTGATCGACATGGACCGGCTGAAACTGGGCAAGCCTTGGCTCGCCTTCGATCTGCCAGCCGGGGGCAAGCGCCTGCTGCAAAAGGCCGACGGTTATGTCGCAACGATCAAGTCGGGGCAGGTCACCTTCCGCGACGGCGTGATGCAAGGCCCAACGCCCGGCATTGTCCTGCGCGGTCCGCAAGCCGAACCAATGGCATTGGCAGCGGAGTAAGACACGCCACATCCGGCGCAGGAGGCGGGCGTATGCGGCATATCGCAGTAGTTGGATCAGGCCCTGCCGGTTATTACACGGCAGAGGCCGCGCAGAAAAAGTTCGGGGACGCGGTTCGGGTCGATATTATTGATCGCCTGCCCGTGCCTTATGGGCTGATCCGCTTTGGCGTCGCGCCTGACCACCAGTCGATCAAGGGCGTTCACAAGCGCTATGAGGCCGTGAACCTGTCGGACAATGTCCGCTTTGTCGGCAATGTCGCTGTAGGGCGCGATGTCAGCATTGAAGAGCTGGGGCAGTTCTACGATGCCGTCGTGCTGGCGACAGGCGCCCCGGCAGACCGGGCCTTGGGCATAGCCGGCGATGACCTGCCGGGCGTGATCGGGTCGGCCGCCTTTGTCGGCTGGTATAATGGCCATCCCGACTTTGCCGGCCTCAATCCAGATCTCAGCGGCCCGGGCGCAGTTATCGTCGGCAACGGCAATGTGGCGCTGGATGTGGCGCGCATCCTTGCCAAGACGCGCCCTGAATTTGAGGGGTCTGACATTGTTGGCCATGCGCTCGACACGCTGCAGGCCTCGGGCATTAAGCGGATCACGCTGCTGGGCCGCCGAGGGCCGCACCAGATCGCGATGACGCCCAAAGAGCTGGGCGAATTGGGGCATCTGGCCCGGGGCACGCCCGTGGTCGATCCAGCCGATCTGCCGCCCTCGGCCGACGATGCCCTGCTGGAACCCGGCATTCGCAAGTCCGTTGCCCATTTGCGAGATTTTGCGGCCGCCTATGGTCCGGCACGCGACATCGCGATTGAATTTGATTTCTTTGCCATGCCTGTTGCCGTTGAAGGCGATGGTCGAGCCGAACGGATCATCGTGGAAAAGACCCGGCTGGATGCGGACCTGCGCGCCATTGGCACGGGCGAGCGCTATATCCTGCCCTGCCATCTTGTTATTGCCTGTATTGGCTACCAGACGCCGCCTATTCACGGCGTGCCCTATGAACATGGCCGGGGCCGCTTTGCCAATGTCGATGGCCGCATTTTGCCCGGCCTTTATTGCGTTGGCTGGGCCCGGCGCGGACCATCAGGCACCATCGGCACCAACCGCCCCGATGGCTTTGCCATTATCGACCTGATTGCCGAAGACCTGCCCTTTCCGACCGGCAAGCCGGGTCGCCCCGCGCTTGACGCGTTATTGGAAGGACGCGGGATCGATGTTGTCACCTTCCGCGACTGGCAAAAAATTGACGCCGCCGAAATTGCCCGCGCGCGCAGCGGCGCCCCGCGCGAAAAATTCGTGGTTGTGGACGAGATGATGGCCGCCCGAGACTTATCCAACTGAGCAGCAACCCCTTAAATCGGGAAATTCTCAACTGTCCTACTTGAATAATACAGTTGATTGCCCCATCTAGATGGGCATCGAAAAGGAGACGCCCATGGCAAGTCAGACAGACCAAGCAGACGTGACGCTGACCGCGCCGGACCCGGTGCCGCCGATCGCGCCGCAAAAGGCCGCCGGGCTGGTCCCCATTGACGACACCAAAAAATCCGCGCTCGAAGAAAAGGCAGCGGCCTTTGTTGACGAGTTGGCGCAGATCGACGTCAACGCGCCTGAATTTGGCAAGAAGGTGGACCAGCTGGTCAATTTGGGCCG
>JAHEGQ010000309.1 GCA_024645025.1 Sphingomonadaceae bacterium | reverse complement strand
AACTGGGCGGGGCCTTGTTCCGCCGCCCGGTGTTGTTGGTGGCCGGGCCGACCGGGCAGGGCAAGACGACGCTGCTGGACCGGCAGAAAGATATGATCGGCGAAGGCTGGTTCATGAGCCCGGAAGACCCGAGCGAGGCCGGGGTGACCGCCGAGATGGGCAAAGCGCGCATCGCGGTGCTGCTGGATGAGCTGGAGGGCAAGGACGACGATCCCAGCTTTATCAAGCGGATGTACAACCTGATGCTGCGCAGTTTTGATGGCGGGGGCAAGCTGCGCAGTTCGAGCGACCAGAAGGCGGTGAAAACCGAACTCTATTCCAGCTTTCAGGGATCGATGGTGCTGCCGCCCAAGATGCGGCCGCAAGAACGCAACCGGACGATCATGGTGGAGCTGGGCATGCGCGTGGATCCAGCGCGGGCCTATGACTTGCCCGAATGGTTCGCCGCCATCGGCCCCAAGCTGCACCGCCGCCTGGTGGAACAGTGGCACCGCTATGCGGCGACGCTGAAGGCCTATGAAGATGAAATGGCGCGATTGGGATCATCAGGGCGCGAGAGGGCCTGTTATGCCACAGCGCTCGCTTGCGGTGATTTGGCGCTGTTTGATACAGCGCCGGGGGGCGGTGATGCGCGGATCGCACAGATCGTGGCGGCGGTGCTGCCGCTGATCGGCACAATGCGCGATGAGAATGTTGACCATCCGGAACGGGCGCTGTCTGCGCTGACCAGCTCTCTCTTGCCCAGCCCTGGCGGTGAAGTGGTGCAGACAGTGGGGCAGTGGATTGAGCGGGCGATTGTGGAGCATGGATCGCTGCAATGGGACAATTCTGCCCGCGCCAGGCTGATCAAGGCCCAGACCCAGCTGGCGGCGCATGGGATGCGGCTGTGCAACCTGAAAGCGGACCATAAAGGCCCCTCAGGGGTCATCGAAATGGAGGTGCTGGCCACCGGATATCTGGTTGTGGCCGGGACGGCGCATGAGGGCATGGTCAAGCTGTTCAAGAGCACCGAATTCAGCCAGGGGCGCTGGCCGGAAGCGCTGGGGCGACTGGTGCACAAGGTGATCGATGCGGATGGCGCCGAGATTGGCATGATGCCCGCGATCAAGGGCAAAGCCCCGAAAATCAGCGCCTGGCAAGGGGCCTGCACTCTGGTGCCATTAGCCGCGATTGTGGACCTGAAAGAGATCAGCGACCGGATCAGGGCGGTCTATATGCAGCGGGACGAGGATGAGGATTGAAAGGAATTTTGATGACTGAAGCGATGAAAGCTGCGCTTAAATGGATGCGCGATCATGGCGGAGATGCTGCTGTTGTCCGCGTCAAAGGAGGCGGGCGCTATATTCTCGCGCAAGGCGAGCAAGCGCCATTTATGCCAGCGACCTGCCGCAAACTGATTAATGCCGGGTTGGCCGAGTATGTAGACCAAGGCGGCAGGAAGGCAGTGAGATTTCGGCTAACTGATTGAAGCCGGATTGCGTGGCCGCTGCGCCTCCCAGCGGCAATCAGATAAAGGAATGTGTTATGGAACAGCGTGAACAGACATTTGGCGAAAAGGCGGTTGGCCTTTCGTTCAATCCCAGCAATGACAGCGCGGTTGACCGGTTGAAACGCGCCTATGCGGCGATCATTGATGAAATGCACGAGCTGCGGGCAAGCGCGTCTGGCGAAGCGGCGCGGCTTGCCTCGGTAGCCATCACCGAAGCGCAAGGCGCGCAAATGTGGGCGGTGAAGGCCGTTACCTGGAAGGATTGACCTGAGGCCATTGCAGCGCCCTGTGCAGCCGTGAGGGCCGCACAGGGCGCTAGCAGGGCATCAGGCGGAGATAGTTGTTATGACCCAAGGCAACCCCGTAGTCGGTTGGGGCACAACTGAGGATGGCCAGCACGTCCCGATCCATGCCGATCTCGCCAAGGCACTGTTCGATGCCGCCGATGCGGCAAAGGCCAAGCGCGAGGCCGATATGCCAAACGAACAGGCCGCAATTCAGGCGCTCAATGCCGCCGTGCTGCGCTTGGCAGATTTTGGCTGGCGTGATCCCGTTTACACATCCAAGACCGTGCCACTTGAATTGCTCGAAGCCGGATCGACCGGCATTCACAAGGGCTTCTATGACGGCGAGTGGCCCACAGGGCGCTGGTATATCGTCGATGGTGACATCTGGCCAAGCCGCCCGGTTTTGGCGCGGGTGACGTAGAATTGCAGCGCCTGGAGCGCGAGGGCGCGCTGAACTCACCCTCATAAACCGCCCGCGCGGACAGCGGCGCGTAGCGTCGCGGTGCGTCCGCGCCTTCCACATTCCATCCTTTGAGGCATCACCCGGACCCGGTGACGGGGCTGATCGAGGACCTGCGCCAAGTTAATTTCGCGCGGGTTTTGGTTTCAGGCCCTTACCCGAACCCATCTCGGGAAGGCTTGACAAGGGCTATTTGTGCGGCCTGCCGATGGGTCGGGGGGCGGCTTTAA
>JAHEGQ010000066.1 GCA_024645025.1 Sphingomonadaceae bacterium | reverse complement strand
AGATGGGTCAATCATCCTGCGCTCCTTTTCGGCCTGACCGATCAGATCACTGCTTTTTCAAGGAAGGGACGGTTGGCCACGATGCGATCATAGCCCACTTCGGTCAGATCCAACGTGCGGAAGCCGCCATAGGTGATCAGTTCCGATATCGCCCGACCGGCGGCCGGACCTTGTTGCAGACCGTGGCCAGAATAGCCGTTGGCGTAAAGAAAGTTGGCAACCTCGGGGTGCGGCCCCACGATCAGGTTATGGTCCAGCGTGTTGAAGTCGTAATGCCCCGCCCATTGGTTGACGACCTTGATCGCCTCAAACTGCGGGGAACGGTTGGCCAGCGCCGGCCAGATAGCATCTTCGAATTCTTCCCAACGCGGCTCGAAATCATCCCAGTCCACAGCGGGATCTTCCAGCGGTGCGGCGCCGGACAGGAAATATCGGCCTTCGGGGCGGCAGAACACGCCAGAAGGGTCAATCATCAGCGGCAGGCGGCCGTGGTTGACGGTGGCCGATCCTTCTGGCGTGGTGGCACAGTCGAAGACAAAAAGCGTGCGCTTACGCGGTTCTACTGGCACATCCAGACCCGCCATCCGCGCCGTCAGCGCCGCGCGCGGACCCGATGCGTTGACGACATGGCCGGCCGCAACCTGTGCCCCCGATTTCAGGGTGATACCGGTGACACGGTTGCCGGTGCGCGCAATCGCCACCACCTCGTCGGTGAGATACTCTGCGCCCAACTCGCGCGCCTTGGCCTTGAAGCCGTTCATCAGGCCAGTGTTGGAAAACCACCCCTCGCCCGATTGGCCATAGCTGGCCAGCAAGATGTCATCGACGTTCAGATGCGGAAAGGCGCGGTGCAGCGCCTCTTGGCCCCACAGCACCACATCGGCTCCGCAGGCGCGCTGAACGGCGTGGTTTTCGCGCAGCGTTTGCGCCTGTTCTTCGGTTCCCGCCAGAAACAGATAGCCGCCCTGATGGAAGTTCAGATCGGGCGCAGCCTCACCCGCGACCTGCATGGTTTTGGCGAAATCTGTGACGAAGGCCGAACCGAACTGGCTGATCTTCACATTGATCGGGTTGGAAAACTGCACTCGGATCGACGAGGACGACAGCGAAGTCGAAGCAAATCGATAGGTCGGATCGCGTTCCACCACCAGAACCGAGCCGTTGAAATCCGGGTTCGCCATCAAGAAATAGGCCACGGCCGATCCGATGACTGCGCCGCCGACGATCACCACATCATATGACGGTTTCATTGCGACGCCTCGTCATCAGGATGGCCAAGATCGACAAACCAGCCGCCCAGATGCTGCACGGCGGGGGCTTTGGGATCGGGGGCCGGAAGCTTTGCCTCCAGCCCGGCGCGGAAAGCTTCGGTATTGTCTTGCGGCGTGTACCCCAAATGACCGGCAAGCCGGTTATCGACCGGCTTCACCGCGTTGTCAGACATGCCAAACGACAGCGTGAAGCCTACACGCGGCGCGGTCAGGGCGGCTGTCACCAGCCCGATACAGTCGTCAAACGACAGCCAAGACCACAACATTCGCCGATCGGCAGGTTCGGGGAAGGACGAGAAAATCCGCAAGGCCGCCGTTTCGATGCCAAACTTGTCCCAATAAAGCCGCCCCAAATCCTCGACAAAGCATTTCGACAGCCCGTACAGCCCATCGGGGCGGTGCGGGGCATTGGCGTCGATCTGATCTTCCAGCCTGTGATAGCCGATGGCATGGACGGACGAGGCATAGATCACGCGGCGCACGCCCGCTTTGCGCGCGCCCTCATAGATGTGATAGCTACCACGGATATTAGCGTTCAGGATGCTATCCCACGACCGTTCCAACGGCACGCCCCCAAAATGCACGATGGCATCCACGCCCGCGCAGGCCGCCAGCACCGCCGCCTCATCCGCCAGATCAAAGGTCAGGGCCTCTTCGTTCGGGCGTAGGTTCTGCACCTGCACCACATCGGCCAGCCGCAGCTTACGCGCCAAGGGCGCAAGGCCGCGGCGCAATTCGGTGCCAAGCCGACCCGCTGCACCGGTGATCAGAATGGTGTCAAAGCGCGGTGTCATTTGGCCACCGTCAGGTTGGCAACAGCGCGGCCGATGCGGGCGATCGCCTCGGTCAGCACGGCGTCGGATGTGGCGGTCGAGATGCGGAAGAACGGCGACACGCCATATGCCGCGCCGGGAACCGAACCGACATGGGCATGGTTCAAAAGATAGTCCACCACGGCGGTATCATCAATCAGCGTCTTGCCTTCGGGCGTGACCTTTCCAATCAACTCCGCGCAGCCGATATAGGCATAAAAGGCCCCTTCTGGCGGCGTTAGGGTCAGGCCCGGAATTTTTGCCACACCCGCCACAACCAGATCGCGGCGGCGTTCAAAGGCGGTGCGGAAGCTGGCGATACAGTCCTGCGGCCCCGTCAAAGCCGCCAGCGCCGCCGCCTGCATGGGGGCTGCAACCGAGGTGACAGACTGGCTTTGCACCGTGTTCATCGCCTTAAGCAGCGGCGCAGGACCGGCGGCATAGCCCACCCGCCAGCCCGTCATCGCATAGGCCTTAGCAACCCCGTTCACAATCAGCGTGCGGTCGCGCAGTTCGGGGCAGGCCTTGCCAAAGCTGACGAAGTCGCGGCCATCGAACAGGATATGTTCGTAGATTTCATCCGACAGGATCAACACTTGCGGATGCCGCGCCAGCACTTCACCCAGCACCTGCAATTCCGCCGCAGAATAAACCGCGCCCGACGGGTTGCCGGGCATGTTCAGAAACAGCCATTTGGTGCGCGGTGTGATAGCAGCCTCCAGCGCGGCGGGCGTCAGGCGGAAATGGGTTTCGGCCCCGCAAACCGGCATCACCGGAACGCCACCTAGAAGCTTGACCATCTCGGGGTAAGATACGAAATAGGGCGCGGGCAGAACCGCCTCGTCACCGTCGTTCAGCGTCGCCATCAGCGCGTTGAAGATGATCTGCTTGGCCCCGTTGGCCACGACAATTTCGTCCGGCACATAATCCAAACCATTCTCGCGGGACAACTTCGCGGCAATTGCGGCGCGCAGCGCAGGCGTTCCCGCAGCGGCGGTGTAAAGCGTTTCGCCGCGCAGCGCTGCCGCATAGGCCGCTTCGGCAATATGTGGCGGGGTCGGAAAATCCGGCTCTCCCAAACCAAGGTCGATCACGTCTAAACCCTTGGCGCGGAGGGCTTTCGCGGCAATCGAAGCCGCCATCGAAGCCGAAGGTTTCACCGCTGCAAGTCGGGTGGCAAGATAGGTCATTTGCTTACATAGCCCTTCGAGATGTCATTTGCCCGCGCCAGTGGATCGCGCCGCGCCGGATCGCCATAACCGCCGCCGCCGGGCAGCGACAGCTTCAATCGCCGCCCGGCTGGCACATGCTGCCAGCCCTTCGGGTTAAACTTGGTGCCGTCATCCAATGCGACCACACCCGCCGCCCCCGCCCCGCCACCATCGCGGCCCTTGGCGCCGTGGCCCACGCGGTCGAACATGGCCGAAAAGTCGAATTCATGGCCGGGCAGCGGCTCGATCTCGATCTCCTGCCCCAGACCGCCGCGATACTGGCCGTCGCCGCCAGAGTCAGGCCGCAGTTCCTTGCGCCAGATCACCACGGGGCCGGTCTGTTCGGTAGCCTCGATCGGCATGGTCATTACGCCGGACGGAAAAGCCGTTGCCGACAGCCCGTCCAAGGCAGGCCGTGCGCCCATACCGCCCGAGTTGAACATCAAAATCTCGGCCCGCCCCCCCGATTGGCCCGCAACAGGGCGCACCGACATATGAATGTTCCACAGCGCCGCCGCCCCTTCGGCCAATACGCGCCCCGGCAACGCCTGCGCCAGCGCGCCCAGCACCAGATCCGGCACCATATGTCCGATCACATGGCGCACCGACACCGGCGCGGGGCGTTCGGCGTTCAGGATATTCACCGGCGACGACACCGTGAACGGTTCAAGCGAGGCCCAGTTGTTCGGAATATCTGGTGCCACTACACATTTCAGCGCATAGGACGCATAAGCCTTGGTGTAGATCACCGGCACGTTGATGCCATAGCGGCTTTGCGGATCAGACCCGGCGAAATCGACATTCACCGTATCGCCAATCGTGACGGTGCAGGCCAGCTTGACCGGACTATCATAGCCATCGGTCAGCAGCGTATTCGACCACGCCCCTCGCGGCAGCGCCGCAATGCGGGCTTTAACCGCCGTATCGGTGCGGCTGAAAATGAACGCGCCCAAAGTGTCAAGCGTGTCCAGCCTGATTTCATCCATCATGGCGATCAGACGGCGATGGCCCACCTCATTGCAGGCGGCCAAGGAATAGAAATCGCCCACCACCTGATTGGCCTCGCGCACATTTGCGCGCAGCATCTGGACAAGGAAACCGTTCACCACCCCGCGTTCCGCGAACTTCATGATCGGGATCTGGATGCCTTCTTCATAGACAGATTTGCCATCGGCCCCGAAACCACGCCCGCCCACATCGACCACATGCGCGGTGCAAGCGAAAAAGCCAACCAGCGTATCGCCCTTGAACGATGGCGACACCATGGTGATGTCATGCAGGTGCCCCGTGCCCTTCCACGGATCATTCGTCACATAGGTATCGCCCGCGAACATATTCTCGCGCCCGATTTCCGCGATGAAATGCAACACCGCCTCGGCCATGGTGTTCACATGGCCCGGCGTGCCGGTCACCGCCTGCGCCAGCATCCGGCCTTCGGGGTCAAAGACGCCCGCCGAAAGATCGCCCGCCTCGCGCACGGATGTCGAAAAGGCGGTCCTCAGCAGCGTCATCGCCTGTTCTTCCACCACCGAAATCAACCGGTTCCACATCACCTGCATACGGATTTCAAAGGTCGCATCAGTCATTGCACGATCTCCTTGCGGATCAAAAGCAAGCTGCCATCGCCCTGCATCACGACATCAAACGGCGAGGTAACAACCGTCGAGGTTTCCCGTTCGACGATCACGACGGGGCCGGCGATGCGGTCGCCAAGCGTCAGGCTGGCGCGTTCCACGATTGCGGTGGGCAGCGCCTCGCCCCGTGCGGGATCAAAGACCGGACGGAAGCTGATCGCGGCCTTCGGCGCATGGCCATAGGTCAGTGCATGGCGGTCGGGCAGCGGACGTTCGTCCTGTGCCTTAACCGAGAAGGTGACAATCTCGATCTCAAGCCCGCCTTGGGTATCGGCCAGCCCGTCGATTGCGCGGCCAAAGAAGCGGGCATATGCGGCTTTGAAATCTGCCTTCAACACCTCGGCGTCACCCGCGCTGAAGGGGCGGTCGGGCAGCGGCACCGGAATTTCCCAGCCCTGACCGACATAGCGCATAAAGGCCGTGATCTCGCGCCGGATGTTGCCTTGCGTGCCTGCACGCACAAACCCTTCGGCGGTGGATTTCAGGTCGGCTAGCAGAAGGTTGATGGCGGCCGGATCAAAGGCCGAAAGGCGGGTGATCTTTGACGCAAGCGCTTCATAGCCGAAGGGGGCTTTCAGAAACCCGATGGCCGACCCGACGCCAGCCCCCGGCGGAACCAGACAGCGGTCGATGCCCAGCTTTTCGCACAGACGGGCGGCGTGCAGCGGGGCCGCGCCGCCAAAGGCCACCATGATGTTATCCGAAATATTCTTGCCGTTTTCCACCGCATGAACCCGGGCGGCATTGGCCATATTTTCATCCACCACCTCGCAGATGCCAAAGGCCGCCGCCAAGGGTGCCAGTTTAAGCTTGGCCCCCACATCGCGGGTGATCGCCGCCGCCGCGCTGTCGGTCGAAAGCCGGATCGCGCCGCCTGCGAAATTGTCAGGGTCAATCTTGCCCAGAACCAGATCGGCATCGGTGATTGCCGGGCGCGTACCACTGCGCTGATAACAGGCCGGTCCAGGTTCCGAGGCCGCCGATTCCGGTCCGGTCTGAATACGGCCCAGACTGTCGACCCAAGCGATAGACCCTCCGCCCGCCCCGATCTCGATCATCTCGATCACAGGGATCGAGATCGGCATCCCCGACCCCTTGGCGAAACGGGTTGACCGCGCCACCTCAAATGTGCGGGCGGTTTTGGGTTGATAATCTTCGATCAGGCAGATCTTCGCGGTGGTGCCGCCCATGTCATAGCTCACCACGGTTTCCAGCCCGAAACGCCGCGCTACATCGGCGGCAAAGATCGCCCCGCCCGCCGGCCCGCTTTCCACCAGCCGCACCGGAAATTCCGACGCCGTTTCCACAGAAATCAGCCCGCAGCCGGAATGGATCATAAACACCGGGCAGGCAGCACCCTTTTCCTTCAGACGGGTTTGCAGGCGGCCCAGATAATCGGCCATCTGGGGGCGCACATAGGCATTGGCGCAGACAGTGTTGAAGCGTTCAAACTCGCGCATCTGCGGCGAGACTGCCGACGAAATCGAAATCGGCAGCGTCACCGTGGCCGCGATGATCGCGCGGGCGCGGGCCTCATGCGCGGGGTTCATGTAGGAATGAATGAACCCAATGGCCACAGCGGCATAACCGCCCGCCGCGATACGGTCGGCAAGGGCGTGCAGGGCGGCTTCGTCCAATGGCTGCAATTCCTGCCCTTGCGCGCCAATCCTACCCTTGACGGCAAAGCGATCTTCCCGCGGGACCAAAGGCGTGGGCAGGATCAGATTCAGGTCATATTGGTCGAACCGGCTTTCGGTCCGCATCTCGATCACGTCGCGAAAGCCTTCGGTGGTTATGAAAGCCACCTTGGCCCCGCGCCGTTCGATGAGGGCATTGGTCGCAAGCGTGGTGCCGTGGATCACGATATCGAGGTCGCGGTAACCCAGCCCCGCTTCTGCCAGCACAACATCCATTCCATCCAGAATCGCCTGTTCGGGCGCGGTGTAATTGGTCAGCACCTTGGTCGAAAACATCGCGCCTTTGGCTTCCAGCGCGATATCGGTGAAGGTGCCACCAATATCGGCACCCAGTCGGATTTGCGGACGGCTTTGGACGGTCATTTCTCATCCTTTGCGGCAAGTGCCGCCGCGCGCATCTGGGAAAGGGTCTGGCGTGGGGTCAGCGCCTCGGGCGAGATATTCAGATCAAGCACAGCACCGGTGCGCGACGCACGGGCGCGGGCAAAGGCGG
Source organism: Sphingomonadaceae bacterium (assembly GCA_024645025.1). Classification (GTDB taxonomy): domain Bacteria; phylum Pseudomonadota; class Alphaproteobacteria; order Sphingomonadales; family Sphingomonadaceae; genus Aquisediminimonas. The sequence goes on along the minus strand of JAHEGQ010000066.1, from coordinate 5,171 downwards.
CAGGGAAATCCTCGGTCCGCTCGACCCGCTCGGCGTGAAAGCCATAGGCCTTGGCAAGACCGGTGAAATCGGGGTTCGCCAGCGTCGTGCCGGAAACGCGGGCGGGATAATTGCGCTCCTGATGGGCGCGGATGGTGCCGTAAATGCCGTTGTTCAGGATCAGGATGATCGGCTGGGCCCCTGCCTGCATCGCCGTGCCAAGTTCCTGACAATTCATCTGGAAATCCCCGTCACCTGCAAAGCAGACCACGGTGCGATCCGGAAAGGCCACCTTGGCCGCCACCGCCGCAGGCACGCCATAGCCCATCGCCCCCGACTGCGGCGCCAGAAGCCGCGCCTTGCGGCCGAATTTATAAAATTTGTTTGGCCAGACGGTGAAATTCCCCGCGCCATTGGTCAGAATGGCATCCTCGGGCAGAATCTCGCGCAGATGCGCGCTGACCAGACCCATATCCACCGGCGAGGGTTGCGGCGGCAGATCGAAGCCTGCCTCCCACTCGGCCCGTGCCTGCGCCCGCCATGCGGCCCAAGCGCCGGAAACCGGGCGCAGGCTGGCGGCAAAGGCATTGGGACCAGCCTGAATGCCAAGCGCAGGTTGATAGACCTTGCCAATCTCGCGGTCTGACCCATGCACATGGATCAGCGTTTGGCTCGGCACCGGCACCGACAGCAGCGTATAACCGTCGGTCGTCATCTCGCCAAAGCGGGTGTTGATCGCAAGGATCACATCCGCCTCACGGATCAGGCGCTTGACATGGGCGGGCATCCCCACCCCCGCCTCGCCGGCGTAAACCGGCGAGTGGTTGTCGAACTGGTCCTGATAGCGGAAGGCCGCAACCACCGGAATGTCGCTGGCTTCGGCAAAGCTTTGCAGGGCGATTTGGCCAGCTTCGGTCCAGTTGCAACCGCCAATCAGGATCAGCGGGCGCTGCGCGCCTTGCAGCAGCCCAAGCGCATCGGCCACCGTGGCGGCATCGGGGGCGGCTTCGGCAATGCGCGCAGGGCCGGTCAGCGGCGCGGCATCGGTCAGGCTGGTCAGCATGTCTTCGGGAAGCGCGATCACCACAGGGCCGGGGCGGCCCGTCGTGGCCGTCACCCAAGCACGGGCAAGGATTTCCGGAATGCGCCCCACATCGTCAATCTCGGTTGCCCATTTGGCCATCGTGCCGAACACGGCGCGATAGTCGATTTCCTGAAACGCCTCGCGGCCCTTCATGTCGGTGCCGACCTGACCGACGAAGATGATCATCGGAACGGAATCCTGCATCGCCGTGTGAATGCCGATCGAGGCATTCGTCACGCCCGGCCCACGAGTCACAAAGCACAGCCCAGGCTGCCCCATCAGTTTGCCCCATGCCGCCGCCATGAAGGCCGCACCGCCCTCGTTCCGGCACAGCACAAAATCAAGCCGACCTTTCGTGTCATGCAGCGCATCCAGAACCGCAAGATAGCTTTCGCCCGGCACGCCAAACCCCTTGCGCGCGCCAAGCGCCACAAGGCTTTCCACCAATAGCTGACCACCGTTCCGCATCTTTGCAATCCGTCCTTGTTTGACCCTCTTTTTGCCACGCAATGCTTGCGGCAAAAATCAAGAAATTCCTCAAATAGACAAGTTATTCTTGTCTGTGACGTTAAGAATAACACCCGGATTCATCACTCCGGCAGGGTCGACTGCCTGTTTGATAACGCGCTGCAACTGGCGTTCCACCGGCGAACGCAAGGCATCGGCCAGCGCGACCTTTGATCGGCCAAGCCCATGTTCTGCCGCGAAACTTCCGCCCATCGTGGTGGCAAGCCGTGCCAGCGCCAGCGCCAGTTCGGCATCGCGCCCGCCAAACCCCGCCGCACCCTGCGGCGGTGTCAAGTTGTAGTGGATGTTGCCATCACCCAGATGGCCAAAGGGATTGATCCGCACATCGGGCACCAAGCCTTCGCAAACCTTAGCAGCCTCGGCCACGAACGCGGCGATAAGGGCGGGCGGCACCGAAATGTCATGCTTCAACTGCGGGCCTGCCAGACGCTGCCCCTCAGGCTGTTCCTCGCGCAAGCGCCAGAAGGCGGCGCGCTGTGCCTCGGACGCGGCCAGCGCGCCATCGATGATGCGGCCCTGCTCGATCCCCTGTTCCAGAAGCGCCGACATGATGTCATCCAGCGGCACCCGCGCCGAGCCTGACCCCAGTTCCAGCAGCAGATAAGCGGCAGCGCGACTTTCCAGCGGCCAAGTCAGACCCGATACGTGGTGCAGGACAGGGCGTGGCACTTGGATGGTCAACGCTGCTGCGGGGGCATCTCCAAGAAGGCCGCCTTGTTCGCCTTGGGCAACAAAGTCTGACGCTTGATGAGCGGTACCACCTGCTGGTGCCGCTGGGGCGTCCGCAATCGGGTTCGGCCAGCATATTTGCAGATTGGGTCACGGGTGCTTTCCTGCAGGATCAATGATCCGCACGCCCAAGATACCGCTTTCCGGCCAAAGGGAATGACTTTAGAAGAAATCCGATGGAAAAAAGCTCTCTCCCGGAAACCGGTTGGCGCGGATCGCGTGATGTTTGGCTGGACGCAGCACATGGCTTGCTGGTGGAAACCGGCATCGAAAGCGTCACCATTCAAAGCCTGTCGAAACGGCTTAAAATCGCTCGAACCAGTTTCTATTGGCATTTCGAGGATCGCCAGTCGCTGCTAACAGCCTTGGCTGACCGCTGGGCCGCCCGCACGACGGCCGGGCTGATTGCTGCCTGCAAGGCATTTGCCGAAACAAAATCCGAAGCGATGCTGAATGTCATCGGCTGTTTTCTGGACAGCAAGGCGTTTGACAGCGGGCTTGAATTTGCCATCCGGTCCTGGGCGCAAAGTGATCCGCAGATCATGCAGCGCCTGCATCGTGAAGACAGCCTGCGGCTGGACGGGCTTTTGCAGCTTTTCCATCGCTGGGATCACGCAGGGATCGACGCTGAAACCCGTGCGCGCACTGTCTATCTGACGCAGATCGGCTATATCTCGATGCGGGTGAATGAAGCGGCGGCGATCCGCATGGCCCGCATCCCATCTTATGTGCAGATCTACACCGGAGTCTTTCCCGCCGCGCGCGAGATCGCCCGGTTCCACGCGCAACACAATTTCGTGCCGGATCAGTCAAGCGCGTGAAACTCTGACCTGTCAGTTTTTGGACTGGCGTCTGCCCGACCTTGTCGACCAAGCTAACCAATGGTCTGCTGCCGGTTTCGTGGGCACGAAGGTAAGATCGTGACCAAGGAGCTGTAGAGTAGATATGACGAGACGGAAGTTCAGCCATGAGTTCAAGATTTGCGCCGTAAGGCTGGTGACGGATCAAGGAGTTGCGGTGGCGCAGGCGGCCATAGACCTCGATGTGGCGGAGAGCGTGCTACGCCGCTCCATGCCGGACCTGACTGCAACCCCTGCCACAGCGTTCCCGGGAACGGGCAGCTCTGGGCCGACTTGGCCGAGATTGCAGCGCTGAAGACAGAGGTCGCGCGTCTTTGTGCGGAGCGTGACATCCTGAAGAAGGCGGCTGCTTTTTTCGCGCGCGATGCGATATGAGGTTCGCCTGCATCGCCAAGAACCGCCATATCTGGCCAGTCAGTTGGCTGTGTGAGGTCCTTGTTGTCTCTCGCTCCGGCTTCCACTTCTGGCTCAACCGTCCGACAAGCACCCGCGAGATACATGACGCCAAGCTCGTCACGGTGATTTAGACGAGGTTCAAGGCCAGCGACCGCACCTATGGCGCCCGCCGCGTCTGGCGCGATGTTCTTGAGGACGGGCTTGCTTGCGGACCTCAGGTACCAAGCCCTTGAGTGCGATGAAGATGCTTGGGGCACTTGCTGCAAGGCCCGGTTTGACAGTACGGATGTTGTTGAACAGCCTCGTTCTTAAGCAACCTTGGGTTTGGTGTCTTTTCCTTCCAAACTTCCACCATTCACGCATAGGCGCTCTCGGCCTGGGCGACGAGTTCCATCTCGCGATGGAATATCTCGTTGATCCCGTAATTGCGTCCGGGTCTGGCCGGGCCGTGTACTCTGGCGGCGCAGGCGCGCAGCTCCAGCTTCTGCATCTTCATGGCGACAAAGTCTGGCCGGGTCCATCGATAGGGTGCTTCCTTTGCCATCAATTGCCAAATCAGATCCGCGATTTTGCGCGTGGAGGCGACCAAAGCGACGTTCATAAACGATTAGTTTATTAGGAATTGCCGCCGAATGCGCTGACCGATACAGAAAATCAAACGACAGGGCGGCAGCATGACATCTACCACACCAACCGAACCGCTTGCAGAGATCGCCCGGCTTTCCTTTCTGCAGGCACCGAGCCTATGTCATCCAGATCACGGCTGCTGTGTCTATCATCGGGCATGGAGTTCGATCCGCCTGCTGCTTAAAGGTGGCATCTTGCCCGCGGGCGGAGCGTTTTTTGCTGACGGATTGGCGCGAGTTGCCCAAAATGGTGTCTGCCGGGTTCTGCTGTCAGGTGCCGCTGATACAGGTGTGGCCGCGATGGTGCTTGGCGCATTGGCGTCGCGTGGGCTTGCCGCAGAGTTGGTCTTGGCCGAACGATGTGCCACATCGGTCGCGCAGAACCGGTTGTTTGCAAAGCAGCTTGGTATGACGTTCGAAGTGCATCACGGCGATATCCTTGCCCTTGAATGTGCGCCGGTCGATGCGGTCGTGGCGCATAGCTTCATTAATTTTCTGCCCGAAACCGCACAGCCGACGCTTGTTGCCACCTGGGCGCGCGTTCTTCGGCCCGAGGGCGTGGTGTTGATGCACCAAAAACTGGGCGTGCCGCCAGGTCGCCCTGTTGATGCGTCGGAGGTCGAGGCCAGTCGGATAAATCTGGAGGCGGCAGCGCTTGCCCATGGCTATGACCCATCGACCGCACATGAAATTGGGCAGGCCGGTGTGGCCTTCTGGTCGCGCAGCAAACCCTATCATTTTCCCTCGGCCGAGGACCTTGTTGGCATGTTTATGCAGGCAGGTCTTGAATGCCTGCAGCTTGAGCGTCTAAAGAAAATGTCCACCGGTTCTCCGAGCCATCTCAGCGGTGTGTCACCCGAGGTTGTGCAAAGCCTGATTATGGCCCGCCGCCCGAAGTAAGGCTTGCCAAGGCAATTTCAGGCCAGTCGAGCAGCCCATGCAGCATGGGGGCCGGCAGGTCGAGTGATG
>JAHEGQ010000304.1 GCA_024645025.1 Sphingomonadaceae bacterium | reverse complement strand
CCGCTTGGGGATGTGGGCGACGATCGGACAGATCGTTTCTACCCGCTGACAGCCGCCAAGCAGGAGATTGAAGCCCGGTTCAGCCTGATGCCCTCGACCCATCGCACGGGCGGCCCGGCCCGTTATTGGGCGGTTGCGAACAGTCAAACCCGATTGGGGCTGATTTCGCCCCTGACCAATAATTTTTGCGCCAGTTGCAACCGGGTGCGGGTCTCTGCGTCGGGCCAATTGTTCATGTGTCTGGGCCATGAGGACAAGGTGGATTTGCGCGCCGCCTTGCGCAGCGCAGACCCCACGGCGCTGGACATCGCGCTGGATCGTGCGATGGGCACCAAGCCCGAACGACACCATTTCGACCTGACAACCCCGGCGACCCATCGCCATATGAGCGTGACCGGCGGATGAAGCGCGCGCTGCTTGTCTCACCGACCGATCCGGCTCAGGACGCCGCAGAAAGACTGCGCGCCAGCCATGAATGGGTGGACCTGCGCGACGCGGATATGGTCGTGGCGCTGGGCGGCGATGGCTTTATGCTTCAGACGCTGCATGGCATGCTGGGGCGTGGCCGCATTCTGCCTGTATTTGGCATGAATCTGGGCACAGTTGGTTTTTTGATGAACGAATGGCGCGAGGATGGGCTGGACGCCCGGATCGCGCGCGCCAAACCCTTCACCGTGTCGCCCTTGCGCATGGAAGCCGAGACGATCGACGGGGAACAGGTGACCAGCCCGGCAATCAACGAAGTCTCGCTGCTGCGTGAAACCCGGCAGACGGCGAAACTGGAAGTTGAAGTGGATGGCCGCGTTGTTCTGGAGGAATTGGTTTGCGACGGGGTGCTTGTTGCAACGCCAGCCGGATCTACGGCCTACAACCTGTCTGCCCAAGGACCGATCTTGCCGCTTGATTCGCCGCTTCTGGCGTTGACGCCAATCAGCCCGTTTCGCCCAAGGCGCTGGCGCGGCGCAATCTTGCCCGACAGCGGCACCGTCCAATTTCGGGTTCTGGATCCGGTCAAACGTCCCGTCAGTGCCGTCGCCGATCAGCAGGAAGTCCGCGATGTTGCCCTTGTCCGCGTCACCTCAGACCGGGCAACGCGCCTGACGCTGCTGTTCGATCCAGAGCACGCCCTGGACGACCGCATCGCGATGGAACAATTTGCCGTTTGAGGCGCTTGCCAAGCGGCGCGCGCCTGCCTATAGCCCGCCTCCACAAGAGCATTCCCCGGTAGCTCAGCGGTAGAGCATCCGACTGTTAATCGGACGGCCGCCTGTTCGAATCAGGCCCGGGGAGCCACTCTTTCACCTCCCAACATCGCTATTAAACCCCCGCAACGGCTGGATGTTCCCCTGCTGTTCTTTTTTTCGCTTGACGATGGAACATTTAGGGATCAAATGATGTGGAACAAAAGGAGATCATCCATGCACGCTCTCGCATTCCTGTTCTTTTCAGGCTTGATGACATTGTCGGCCCTGTTGATTCGAAATATGTTTTCGGATGCTGATGCCAAGATCGAATCTGCGCTGGCGGGGGAATATCACCTGCCGACAGCCCGCGTGACTGTGGTCTATGTGGCGCGCCGACGCAGCGCGACGCCGGCCCTTCGCACCCGCATGGCAAACCAGTCCCGCTTGGCCGCTTAAAGCGGGCGTGCCCGCCGGGCTGCGTTACTTAGTGTCGGTGCGGGCCCGTTTAATGCGCATATAGCTGCGCAGGCTGAAGGGGATCAGCGCCAAATAGCCCAGCGACACGATGATCAGCGTGATCCACGGCTCTGAAAAAAGCGCAGCGCCGAGCAAGGCCACAAGCAAGATCGCCTCCAGCCGGACATTGCGACGCAGACGGATCGATCCCCAGCTATAGGTTGCCACGTTGGAAATCATCAGCACCGCGACAAAGACAAGCCATGGCGCGACCAGCATTGGATTGCGGAACACGTCCTGACCCGTCACAATCCACAGGTAAAGCGGCGTAAAGGCAAGGCCTGCACCCGCCGGGGCTGGCACGCCCGTTAGAAACCCGGCTGATTTATGGGGCTGGTCTTCGGCGTCAATGGCGGCGTTGAACCGGGCGAGCCGCAAGGCGCAGCTGACCGCATAAGCCAAGCCGCAAATCCAACCAAATTGCGGGAAATGCTGCAACGACCAAAGATACAGGATGATTGCGGGCGATACGCCAAAAGCAATGACGTCTGACAGCGAATCAAGTTCTGCACCAAAGCGGCTTTCGCCCTTCAGCAGACGCGCGATGCGACCATCCATGCCATCCAGAACCGCGGCAATGACAATTGCACCAATGGCGCGCTCCCAATCAGACGGGTGGGGGTTGGCCCCCACCGCTGAAATGGCAAAGCGAATACCCGTCAGCCCAAAGCAAAGCGCCAAAGCGGTGACCGCATTGGGCGCAACCGCGCGCAGGCTGATACCGCGTCCGACCGGCATCCTCACTGGCTGATCGCTATGGCTGCGTCGCCATCCCCAATCACGCCTAGC
>JAHEGQ010000058.1 GCA_024645025.1 Sphingomonadaceae bacterium | reverse complement strand
AATTCGCGCGTGACCGCGAACAGGCCGTCGAGCATATTGCCCACGCTAATGTCTTTCACCGGCACGCCGCGAATAGGCTCCCCCACCGCACGCAAGGCCGTTGTGAATTCATCTACGTTGTGATGCGCAGGCACATATTGCGCGTCGAAATGGATCTCAGCCACGCGCCGATAATTGCCCGTGATCAGGCCATACAGAATTTCCGCCAGCCAGATACGCGCTTGGCGGTGGATGCGACCCATGATGCCGAAATCGATCGCGGCAATCCGGCCATCGGGCAGCACGAACAAATTGCCCTGATGCAAATCAGCATGGAAAAAGCCGTGCGTGATCGCTTGCGCCAAAAAGGTGCGGACAAGCGTGGTCGCTGTTTGCTTTAGGTCGATGCCCGCCGATTTCAGGGCGGCCCGATCGCTCAATTTAATGCCGTCGATCCAGTCGATCGTCATGACCCGTCGGCTGGTGCGTTTCCAATCGACCTCGGGCACGACATAGCCCTGTTCGGCGGCCATCATCGCCCGTAACTCGGACGCGGCGGCCGCTTCCCGCCGCAAGTCCAGTTCCCGCAGCGTCCATTGCTTGAAGGTTGCAATCACCTCGCGCGGGCGCAGTCGGGCCAATTCGCCGCCACGTGCCGCCGCATGGGCAGCAATCCATTCATAGGTTTCAATGTCGCTGGCAAATTTTGCTTCAATCCCCGGGCGCAGCACTTTGACAGCCACGGTGCGGCCATCGCTGGTGACGGCTTTGTGGACCTGCGCCACCGATGCCGCACCAACGGGCACCGGATCAATGGAGTGAAACAGGTCTTCCAAAGGCGCGTCGAGCGATTGCTGAACAGCGGCGCGGACCTTTTCAAAGGGCAAAGCGGGCAGGGTGTCTTGCAGCCGCAACAGATCCCGCGCTGCCGCTTCCCCGACCAGATCGGGACGGGTCGCAAGTGTCTGCCCCAATTTGATGGCGGCTGGCCCAATTTTTTCAAAGGCGCCGGCATAATCCGGCGTTTGGGGCAGGCGTGCGCCGAACCGGGCCAGCCGCGCCAAACGCCGAAGAGCCGGCGGCGCGACAGGGCTGCGCTCGATCCCCAGCAACGCGCCATGGCGCGCCAGGATCCGGCCCCAGGCAATCAGCCGACCAATATGGGTAAGCCGCGTCGTCAAATCTTCCAGCCGCTGTGAATGGCCACCAACCCACCCAAAATGGGTTCGCAGCGCGTCTGCACAAAGCCAGCCTCGCGGATCATCTCTTCAAAGCGGGGCATGTCGGGGAACCGGCGGATCGATTCGATCAGATAGCGATAGCTCTCTGCATCGCCTGCGATCATCTGGCCCACCTTCGGCACTATCTTGTGCGAATAAAAGTCATAGACTTCCGAAAAGCCGGGCCATGTCGTTGTTGAAAATTCAAGACAGAAAAAGCGGCCGCCACGCTTCAAGACGCGGTGTGCTTCCTTCAGGGCCTTGTCGATATGGGTGACGTTTCGAATACCAAAGGCAATTGTGTAGGCATCAAAGCTGGCGGTGTCGAAGGTCAGCTTTTCGGCATTTTGTTCGGACCAACTCAGTCCGCCAATCTCTCGCTCTGCCGCGCGTTCCATGCCCACAGCCAGCATATCTGGGTTGATATCCGACACGGTGACAAGCGCGCCATGCTTTTGCATTCGAAAGGCGATGTCGCCTGTACCTCCGGCCATGTCGAGGATCATCTCACCTGCGCGCGGCTTCACGCGGCTGACAAACCGGTCCTTCCATAACCGATGGAGACCAGCCGACATGGCATCGTTCATGACATCGTAGCGGCGGGCGACGCTCGAGAAGACCTGACCGACACGTTCGGTCTTTTCTTCTGGGCTCACGTCTTCATAGCCAAAGGAAACTCTATCGCTCATGCCAGCGCCTCTAGCCAAGCGCGGCCCCGCCCGCTAGCGGAAATCCGTGCCAGAGCTTCCAGAGGTCGAAACCACCGTTCGCGGGCTTGCCGCGGTTCTTGACGGCGCGGTGCTGACGCACGTCGAACCCCGGCGTGCCGATCTTCGCCGTCCAATCCCCGTTGACCTGCGGCAGCGCTTGCAAGGCGCGCGCGTGACGGGGTTGGGGCGACGTGCCAAATATGGGCTTATTCAGACAGACCGCGGGGACGCGCTGATTTTTCATCTTGGGATGTCGGGCCGCTGGATCATAGATCCCGACATCATTGGTAAGCATGGGCATCTGGTCTTGAAAACCGATGCAGACCGGACGTTGGTTCTGGATGATCCGCGCCGTTTTGGCTCGCTGGACCTTGTTCGGACAGAGGCAGTGGATGCCTTTGCACCTTTTGCCGCGATGGGGCCGGAACCGCTGGGCGCGGATTTCACGGCCGAAAGGCTGGGGGCGGCCCTGGCCGATCGTGCAGCCCCCATTAAGGCGCTTCTGCTGGATCAGCGCGTTGTCGCAGGATTGGGCAATATTTATGTGTGCGAGGCGTTGAATATGGCCGGTATCGCGCCGTGGCGGGCCGGTGGCTCGATCCGGCAGGCGCGGCTCTCCTTGCTTGTTGGCGCGATCAAGGATGTTCTGGCGGCGGCGATTGAGGCGGGCGGATCCACCTTGCGCGACTTTGCCCAGCCCGATGGCGAATTGGGCTATTTCTACAAGCAATGGCGCGTTTACGGGCGGGAAGGCGCGGCTTGCAGCTGCGGTGCGACGATTAAGCGGCGCGTTGATAGCGGGCGTTCAACCTTTTACTGTGCGAAATGCCAGCGATGAAGGTTGACCCGCACGCCCAGCGGCGTTAATGGCGCGTTTCACGCAGGTGCGGGTGATTCCGCGCCTTCTTTGTTTCGGACAGATTTGAGGTCAGACGATATGGCGAATACGCCGCAAGCCAAAAAGCGCATCCGTCGCAACGCGCGTCGTGCGGTTATCAACCACAACCGCATCAGCCGGATCCGCACCTTTGTGAAGAAGGTGGAATCGGCGATTGAAGCCGGTGACAAGGCAGAAGCCTCGACGGCGCTTGCGGCAGCCCAGCCTGAAATGGCCCGCGGCGTTGCGGCTGGCGTTCTCCATAAGAACACGGTTGCTCGTAAGTTTTCGCGTTTGACGAAGCGGGTTGCCGCTCTCGGCTAATACCCGAAAAATCAAACCAGATTGGAAGCCTGTCGGACCATTCCGGCAGGCTTTTTTCTTGTTTGAAGCGCGCCCTTGGGGAGTCCGGCCTCAATCCACGATTCGCACGATCATATTTTGTTCCCATTTAAAAAAATCATTATATTTCAATAATTTATATAGATTGTAAGGATTCCCTTAGGGTTTGCGAGTCAACCGCATTTATTTCGCTTTTTTTACACGCTGAGCCTTGATCCAAAGGGGCGGGTGCCACAGAAACCGTTTTGGCGATGGACGAATCAGTTCAGCGCCGCTCATTCGACAGGGCATGTACTGGCCGGGTGCTTTTCGCATTTTGGCGGCGGGGGCAGTGTGTCGAGTGATGGGGTTCAAGAGGCGGCAAAGCCGGGCCGGGGGAGTGGAACGCGCGTGACGTCAAGCCTGTCTTATAATGCGGTCCGTCCGACGGACATGGACCAGCTGCAGGTAGCGTGGACTGCTATTCGGGCGGGGCTTCGCGCAGATGTTGGCGCTCGGACTTTTGACCATTGGTTAAAGCCTGTCGAACTGGCGGGCTATTGCGAAACCGATCATGCGGTTCGGCTTACGCTTCCTTCAGATTTCATGGCCAGCTGGGTCTCGTCGCATTACACTGACCGTTTGATGCTCGCTTGGCGCGCAATGTTGCCGCAGGTGCGGTCCGTGCGGATCGAGACTTCTTCCGGCAAGCCTGTCGAGCGTTACACGGCGGAACCGGTCGCTGAAGAGACAGTTGCCGTTGCGCAAAAGTCGCCGCTGTCGAGCCAGTTTGACCGTCGTTTGACCTTTTCCAGTTTTGTAACGGCGGCCCCAAATCTGGTCGCGTTCAATGCAGCGCAAGCGCTGGCGACTGGCGAGCGGGGTTCTTTCAGCCCGCTTTACATCCATTCGCAGACGGGCCTTGGCAAGACGCACCTTTTGCACGCCATTGGGCATGAAGTGTTGCGCCAAAATCCCGACTCGCGCGTGCTGTATATGTCAGCCGAACGGTTCATGTTTGACTTCGTGACCGCCATGCGCGCGCGTGATACTTTTTCGTTCAAGGCGCGCCTGCGCTCCGCCGACGTTCTGATGATCGACGACGTGCAGTTTATTGCGGGCAAGGAATCGACCCAGGAAGAGTTTCTCCACACCGTTGATGAATTGATGACGGGCGGTCGTCGCTTGGTCATCAGCGCGGATCGCGCACCGCACGCGTTGGACGGTGTCGAAGGCCGGATTTTGTCGCGCCTGACCCAAGGTCTGGTGGCGGATGTGGCGCCGGCTGATTTTGCGCTGCGGCGTGCCATTTTGGACGCCAAGGTCACAGCATTGGGGGTTCCGGTTCCGGGTGAGGTGATCGATCTTCTGGCCGCCCGGATCGCCAGCAACATCCGGGAATTGGAAGGTGGCTTGAACCGCCTTGTGGCCTATGGCCAACTGCATAATCGCAAGATCGATGAGGCTTTTGCCGAGGAAGTGTTGGCCGAAATGTTCCGCGCCAGCCGCCGCCGCATCACGATTGATGAAATCCAGCGCCGCGTGTCAGAGCATTATCGCATCCGTCAGGCAGAAATGGTGTCTGCCCGCCGCGCGCGCGAAGTTGCCCGCCCGCGTCAGGTCGCCATGTACCTCGCCAAGCAATTGACGCCGCGCTCGCTGCCGGAAATTGGTCGCAAATTTGGCGGGCGGGACCATACAACCGTGATCCATGCCATCCGCCAGATTGAACGCCTGCGCGGTATTGATACTGATATCGACAGCGATGTGCGCATCTTGATGCGCGACTTGGAAGGCTGATCCTGCGTCGCTGATATTTGACTCTTGATAATCTGCGCCTGGGCCGTCCTGCCTAGTCACATAATTTGTGGAGCTTCCAGCCGATCCATGCCGAAATCAGGCAGGAAAAGGCGACAAAAAGCAGCGTGTCCTCAATCGTGATGCCCGCTGTGGTCAGCAAACCCAAGACCAGCGTTGCGATCACCATGAAGCCTGAATTGACGATGTTGTTCGCGGCCACAGTCTTTGCCGTCTCTGATTTCGCGACTGTCGTCGTCAAAAAGGCGTAAAGCGGCACGACGAACATACCCCCAAAGATAGAGATGCCTAACAGGTCGACAAGCAAATGGTCGGCGCGGTTGACGGCGATAAACTGATGCCAGTTGATCAGCCCTGTCTCCAAGACCTGCCAGCCGCTGATGGTCCACCAAAAGTCCAGCACGAACAGGCCCATGACAATGACGGACGCGGACGCATAACGCGCCGAAACCTCTTCTTTGAGCAGGCGGTTAATGGCAACGGATCCAATCGCGACGCCAATGGAGAAGATGGCCATGAACAAGGTGGCAACCGATTGGTCTGCCCCAAGGGCGTTTTTGACCAGCGGCGGAAACTGAGCGGCAAGAATAGCGCCAATGCCCCAAAAAAAGCTGATGGCGATTATGGCCATGAACAATCTTGGCGTGTGCATCGTATCGCGCACCAAGCGCCAAGAGGCGCGGAATACGTTCCAATCCATTTTGACGCCATGGTTATCCACTTCAGGTGGCGCAGGGGGGACCATATGGCCTGCGATCCGTCCCAAAGCAGCGACGCCCAAAACCGCGATTGCGGCTGAAGAAGCGGGCAAAAGTCCGCCGACAATCGTGCCTAGCAAAATGGCGATATAGGTCCCGGCCTCTACCAGTCCTGTCCCGCCCAGAATATGCTTCATATCCAGATGCTGCGGCAAAATGGCATATTTGATCGGGCCGAAAAAAGTCGAATGGACGCCCATGGCCGTCAGGGCGATCAGCAGCAGCGGTATGGAATGAAGGAGCAGGCCCGCGGCCCCGACGATCATAATCAGGATTTCGGCTGTTTTGATAATGCGTATCAACAGCGACTTATCACGTGTGTCGGCCAATTGGCCTGAAATAGCTGATAAAAGGAAAAAGGGCAGGATGAAGAGCCCGCTGGCCAAGGCGCTGAAATTGGCCTCTTGCGTCGGGTCTTGTAGGATTTTGTAGGTGACCAGAACGACCATCGCCATCTTGAACAGATTGTCGTTAAAGGCGCCCAGAAACTGTGTGGCGAACAGGGGCAGAAAGCGCCGCTGTCCCAGAAGGCGGAAGGACGTTTGCATGGGGGAGGGTTTTTCGTCCTTTTAAGTAAAATTACGGTTTTGGGCATAACCTAGCTTTTCGGTTAGACGCAAACGCTTTAAGGAAGGCGTGTGTTGAACAGTCTGCCCAACCTCCTCACCCTTTCCCGCATCTTCGCGGTCCCCATTTTGGTGGGCCTGCTTTGGTATCCGGGATGGGAGCCGGGGTATCTTCTTGCCTTCGCGCTTTACTGCCTGATGGGCATTACAGATTATTTCGATGGCTATCTGGCGCGCGCGCAGGGTGCTGTTTCACGTCTTGGCGTGTTTCTCGATCCGATTGCCGACAAGATCATGGTGGCAGCGGTGATCCTTATGTTGGTGTCAACGCGCGATATTTCGGGCTGGCACGTTATTGCCGCGATCGTCATTCTGCTGCGGGAAATCGCCGTTTCCGGCCTGCGGGAATTTCTGGCAGACCTGCGCGTTTCGATGCCGGTCACCCGGCTGGCAAAGTGGAAGACGACTTTTCAGCTTGTGGCCTTGGGCGCGCTGATCCTTGCGGGCGGCTTTCCGGAACAGCTCTGGATAAAAATGGTGGGGCTGATATCGCTTTGGGCGGCCGCCGTGCTGACCGTGGTGACCGGCTGGGACTATCTGCGCGTCGGCCTGAAGCACATGGACTAGGCCCATGCCGGTCCAGATCCTTTATTTTGCCAAGGTTCGGGAAGAGGTTGGTGTGGCGACCGAGGCGGTCGACGTCCCCGCTTCGATTGCAACTATTTCTGAATTGGCCGACTGGCTGGCCTGTCGCAGCGCAGGCCATGCCCAAGCTTTTGCCAATCGGGAACATCTGCGGGTCGCGGCAGATCAGGTGATGGTGACTTTCGATACGCCCCTATCGGACGGCATGGAAATTGCCTTTTTCCCGCCGGTAACCGGGGGATGAGGGACATTCGCGTTCAGACGGCGGATTTCGATCCGGCCACCGAATTGGCGCGTCTTGAGGCGTTGGATGTGGGCGCAGTTGCCAGTTTTACAGGCCTTGTCCGCGGCGATGATGGCGTGGCGGCCCTGACGCTGGAACATTATCCGGGCATGACGGAAAAGGTGCTGAGGGCGCTGGGCGATGAGGCCGCATCGCGCTGGGCGCTGGCAGGTGTCAGCCTGATCCATCGTGTCGGCCGCTTGGGCCGGGGTGCGCGGATTGTGTTTGTGGGCACGGCCAGCGCGCATCGCGCCGATGCCCTTGAAAGCTGCGCCTTTCTGATCGACCGGCTGAAAACCGATGCCCCTTTCTGGAAAAGTGAAGAGGTAGGTGGGGCGCCGCGTTGGGTTGCGGCCCGCGACGGAGATCAAGAAGCAGCAGACCGCTGGCGCTAGGGCGTTAGGAACCCGCCTGCGGCGCGACGGATGCCGCCGCGTGCTCCTGGCGCAACACATCTGCCAACATTTGGAACTCCTTGCTGCGCGGGCTTGCCTTGCGCCAAACAAGGGCAATGGTGCGAGACGGATGCTCAGCCGCCAAGGGGCGCGCCTCGACACTGGTTTGGTTCAAGATGCCTGCATCGATCGCCATTTGCGGCAGCATCGTCATACCCAGGCCATTGTCGACCATCTGGACAAGCGTATGAAGTGAGGTGCCAAGCATCTTGGCTTCGGAGCGCAGGTCCGGCCGATTGCAGGCCGACAGGATATGGTCCTTCAGACAATGCCCATCTTCCAGCATCAGTAAGCGGGTTTCATCGATGACTTCGGGCGAAATGGGTTCAGGCGGGCGCTCTCCTTTGGGATAGGCGACATAAAGCGGGTCATCGAAGAGAACCGCGCTCTCCACATCGCCACAGGCATAAGGCAAGGCCAGCAAAACGCAGTCAAGCCGCCCCCGATGAAGCGAATCGCACGCTGCCGCGCTTGTTTCCTCGCGCAGATAGAGCTTCAGGTCCGGCCAATCGCGGCGCATCGACGGAAGCAAGCGGGGCAGCAAAAAGGGCGCGATTGTTGGGATAACGCCCATGCGCAATTCGCCTGCCAGCGGCTTGCCGCCCGCTTTGACCATGTCGCCCAATTCTTCGGCCTCGCGGACAACCCGGCGGGCCTTTTCAACAATGCGTTCCCCTAAAGCGGTGAAGCGCACCACCCGGCGATTACGTTCCACCAAGGTGACACCGATCAGCGATTCCAGTTCACGCAACCCCGCTGACAGCGTGGATTGGGAGACAAAACAGGCTTCCGCCGCTTTTCCGAAATTACCGTGATCGTGAAGAGCGACCAGATATTGCAACTGCTTCAAGGTCGGCAGGAATACGCTCATTGATCGCCTTTCTTAATGAAAGCTATATAGTTTGATCGATATTGCCAATCAACACCTGCCGCTCGGTTCCGGCTGGGTTTCGCGCGCTGAACGTCCAAATGTGCATCGGCTCTGGTATTCTGGGTCTGTTGGGCCTAGATTTCGCGCAAGAGGGGAAGGAAAGGCGTCTTCGTGTTTCAGGGCATCGTTCAATATCTGGACTCGATCAAGGCGCGCGATCCGGCGCCTCGCTCGCGTTGGGAAGTGCTGACTTATCCCGGTGTTTGGGCGCTGGCCTTTCATCGCGTGGCGCATTGGCTGTTTGAGGCGGATCTGTTTTTCCTCGCCCGTTTCGTCAATCATTTTTCCCGGTTCCTGACCGCGATTGACATTCATCCCGGCGCCAAGATTGGCCGAAATTTCTTCATTGATCACGGTTTTGTCGTCATCGGAGAAACCGCAGAGATCGGGGATAACGTCACGATTTATCAAGGCGCGACCTTGGGTGGGACCAACCCGACCAATGGCGAAGGGGGCAAGCGCCACCCGACCATTGAGGATGAGGCGATCATCAGTTTGGGGGCCGCCGTTCTGGGGCCGATTACAGTTGGGAAGCGCGCCCGTATCGCGGCCAATGCGGTTGTGACCAAGGATGTAGCGGAAGGTGCCACGATGGTTGGCATTCCCGCCCGGCCGTTGCTGGTGGAGGCCAAGGAGTATCAAAAGCCCTTCATGCCTTATGGGACGCCGTGCCGTGAGCAATTTGACCCCGCGACCCAGCAGCTTGAAATCCTGAAATGCGAAGTTGAGCAGCTGCAAAAGCGTCTGGCAGAACTCGTCGCCTCGCAAGAGGCCGCGAACCGCAGGACGCGCGCCTGATGGGGGTTGTTGCACCCTTCCCCTTGGCAGGGGGCGGTCAGGTTGCATTTGATCGGGCTGAACTGACCCGCATTCTTGATCTTTATGGGCGGATGGTCGCTGCGGGCCATTGGCGCGATTATGCGATGGATATGGGCCGCGACGCTGCCGTGTTCAGCGCCTATCGTCGCGCGGCCGAACGGCCGGAATTTCGCATCGAAAAGCGCCCTGCGCTGCGCAACCGGCAGGGCCAATGGGCCCTGATCGGCGAGCATGGCGTTGTCCTGAAGCGCGGGCACGAGCTGGGCCCCATCCTTGCGCCCGTTGAACGCCGGCTGTTGAAGCTGGTGTCGGACTAAGCCTTAAATCATCGGCAATCGGGCTTGAAGGCCCTCGGGCAGATGGCGCAGCAAGGCCGCCCTGGCATTGTGCCAAAAGGCGGAGAGCAGCAAAAGGGCCGAGCCAATGACAAGCGCGGTGATCGCGATCGACAGGCTGATCGCGCCAAATTTTTCAAACAACGCACCCATTGCCGCCAGCACATAGGCCAGCGCGGAGACCATCAAGGCCCGCCGGTCGATAATCAGGGCAATCGCACCAAGCGCGAGATAGATCAGGATTACACCCCCCGCGAGAACCGGCGAGGCGACGCCATTGGTCAGCCCCAAAAGAGCGAAGATCGGGTGAACGATCAGCGGCGCGGCGAGCAGATGCAGCCAAAATGCGACGTCTGAACGACGCGTCGTCCGCGTGCGATCTGCCATGTCCCAGCGCATGGCGAGCCCAAAAATCAGCAAACCCGCCACCAACATGATCGGCAACAGATGGAGTTGAAGATCGGGTAAAGCCGCGACCAGAAGCCCAGAAACCATGCCGGTCAGCGCCGCGACCCCAGCGGCCACGGTAATCGGCACATGGAAGCGGCGCCAATGCAGCCACGCGCCGCCCCCTGCAATCGCCGAGGCGAGCGCCGCCAAGAGCATACTCGTGCGGTCGGTGTCATCAATATGTCCCGCCGGAACCAAAAGCGTCAGCGCGGTTGCAAAAAGCCCAAAGACAAAGGCGATCAGCAACAAGATGCTGGGTAGGGCCATGCGCCGCTTTGCCGTGAAAAACTCTGCCATGCCCCAGGACGCGGCGGTCACAAGGGCTGCGCCGAGCCAAGGCGCAACACTGCCACCAGCCCAAGCGCAGCCGGTGAGGAAGAGGATCGCGGCAATCGACACGAAAATATCGTTGAAGCTGGTGACGAGGCGAAATTGTTCTTCGTCCACCATTGGTGCTGCGGCCGCATTAAAATGCGCTTGCAGCGCTGCAGCGGTATCGGCGGAGATAATACCCGCGGCGACTGCGCCGTCGAAATCATGATTGGTTGCCATCTTGCGCCCCTCTCCTCATCTGAGGGAGGGCGTACACCCACTGTATTATAAATGCAATACAGTGGGTGTGTCCGGATTTGGATCAGTTGCCCTGAAGGCGCTGGATCGCGGCCATGGATTGTTCTGCGCCCGATTGCGGCACAGTTTCGCCGGTGCGGTCGCTGATCTTGGCCCAATGGGCTGCCACCGCCTCTGGCGTCCGCTCGCCTTCCGGCAAGGCCACGCCGCGTGTCATGGTGACGTTAGCGGTATGGAAGAAGCCCCCGCCGGCGCCCATTATCGTGTTGGTCGGGCAATCTTCCGACACAAGGAAGAGTGCCGCCGGCACAACGTTGACGGGGTTGAAGGCCTTGAAGGCTTCTTCTGGCATAATGTCTTCGGTCATGCGCGTTCCGGCAAGCGGGGCGATGGTGTTGACCTTGATGTTGTTCTTTGCGCCTTCAAGGTAGAGCGACTTGGTAAAGCCCGCGAGGCCCAACTTGGCGGCACCATAGTTGGTCTGGCCGAAATTGCCGTACAGCCCGGTCGACGATGCCGTCATGAGGATGCGGCCATAATTTTGTTCGCGCATCGTGTCCCACACCGCCTTGGTGGCATAGGCCGACCCAAGCAGGTGAACCTTCACCACCAGATCAAAATCCGCCATCTCCATCTTGGTGAAGCTCTTGTCGCGCAGGATGCCCGCGTTGTTGATCAAGATGTGAACGCCGCCCCAGGCTTCCTTGGCCTTGGCAACCATTTCTTGCATCTGGGCGAATTCAGCGACGTTGCCGCCATTCGACATGGCGTCGCCGCCCGCCGCCTTAATCTCTTCAACCACCTTCAGCGCGGCATCGGAATGACCGGTGCCATCGCGCGCGCCGCCCAGATCGTTGACGACAACCTTGGCGCCCCGTCGGGCGAGTTCCAACGCATATTCACGGCCAAGCCCACCGCCCGCGCCGGTAACAATGGCAACCTTGCCGGTAAAATCGATGCTCATGTCCTGCTCCTTTGCAGCGTGAAATCAGATGGCCGCTGCTTACCGCAGCTTTACGGCTTGGCAAGCGGTTCGTCGCCGACGCTACGGCAGGCGGATTGGAGCGGGGGCGCTGATGCGCCACGAGTCGTGCAAAACTTGACGCCGGTTGCCGGGCAGGCTTGGATGGGGGTGATGATTTTCCGCCCGCCTTGGTCCCTCTTTTTTTGATGCGGGATGCACGCATTCTTGTTTGGCTGTTCGCAGACCCGGCGCGCGCCGCGCAACTGAGCGCAGCGCAGATCGGTGGCGTGCGCCGGATTGCCGCGGCAGAGGGCCTGTCGGCTGATCTTTCCACCTGCCTTTCCGGGCAAAACCCATCCTTGCCGCCAGAGCCGGACGTGGCAGCTGCGATCTGTGAAAAATCGACTGACCTGTTGGGCCGCAGCGCCTTGAGGGGCGGGCTTCAGGAAATCTGGCACATCAACCTGTTGCTGCGGCAAGGGGCTGTGCAGCCGGATTTCTGGTCGGCGCTTTTGGCCGCTTCCCGCCAGCGCGGCTGTACCCGCCATGTCTCGCGCGCGGTGCGTCTATGTTACCATTTGTTTGAAACACCTGTTGACTCCTTTTTAGCGTGGCAGGGGCAGCGGGCGGATATTTTCTTTGTCGGGCGTCTCTTGGCGCGCGACGGGCAGGGGCGCGAAACGGCGCGCGTGCTGCGCCTTGCCTTTGGCGTGCG
>JAHEGQ010000285.1 GCA_024645025.1 Sphingomonadaceae bacterium | reverse complement strand
ACGCAGCCGCTCTTCAGGGGAAGCGCCTTCTGCCAGTGCCTTGATCGGCCGGGTCGTGACGCGTTCAACCAGTAAACGGAAAACCGCTTCGATCAGGGTGTCCCGATCTCCAAAATAATGGACGATCAACGCCGGAGAAACATCGGCCCGCCGTGCGACTTCCGCCAGCGTAAAGGCCTCAATGCCCGTTTCGGACACGGTGGTCAAAGCTGCCCGAAGCAGTTGGTCCCGCCGATCTTCAGGTTCGCGACGCCGCATTTACCGTTCCTCTGATTTGTTGAATGAATGTTCAATTAGTAGAAGTGTCTTCATATTTCCAGTCTGAACCTCATCCCGTTCCACTGTGCGAAGTCTTTCGGCATAGGCGATGATTGGCTGGTTTGGCAGGGAAGTGGGGGTAAATAGAGCCGCTAAGCCCCTCAAACTCACTCTTGCACGCTTGTTCAATATGGCGCATCATATCGGTTATAAACAAAACGCGTCGTGCAAAGGGCTGAGGCGTCAGCCCTCTTTGCCGACCGTTATTCAGGGGAGCCGAACATGGTCCGTCGTTTTGGAAAGTTGAACCCATCTGCCATTCTGCGGTGCGGGGCCGCCACGGGCTTGGCGCTTATGGTCGTGAACCCGGGCATGGCAGCAGCCCAGTCGGCACCTGCGGAGGGCGCGGATGAAATCGTCGTCACCGCGCAGAAGCGCGAACAAAAATTGCAGGATGTGGGCATCGCCATCTCCGTCTTGAGCAAGGCTGATCTCGACAACCGGACGATCAACAACGCGACCGATGTTGTCTCGGCGATCCCGAACCTGAAGTATAACGCTTATTCTTCGTCGCAGGTCGTCTTCAACATGCGCGGCGTCTCGCAGAATGATTATGGGGATCAGCAGGAACCGCCGGTTGCCGTTTATCAAGATGATTCCTACGCCAGCTCCATCACCACGGCGAGTTTCCCGATTTTTGACCTTGCCCGCGTGGAAGCCTTGCGGGGGCCGCAAGGGACCCTGTTTGGTCGAAATGCGACGGGCGGCGCGGTTCAGTTCATTTCCAGCCAGCCAACCGATGCGCTCGATGGCTATGTGCGCCTGACCTATGGCCGCTTCAACCAGACGCTGGTTGAAGGCGCGATTTCAGGGCCGCTTAGCGATACGCTGTCGGCGCGCGTCTCTGGTATTTACGACCGCGATGATGGCTATATCAAAAACATCACGCCGGGCGAAAAGGATCGCGGGGCCAATAACCATTGGGCCGTGCGCGGTATCTTTGACTATGCGCCAACCTCTTCTTTCAAGGCGAAGCTGACGCTGCGTTATGCGCAAGCTGATAAAGAGCGTCAGGCCGGTGTGTATAATTATGCGCCGACCTGCCCCAATGCCCAATATCAAGGGGAGTTTCTCGCCCCAACGGCGTCGTGCAGCTATTGGGGCGTCACCGGCACTGCGGGCAATGGCTATTACAACCCGGAAATCGCCGCCTCGCAGGGCGGTAACCCCTGGAAAACAGCGGGCACGGGCGACGCCTATGTTGATCGCAAGATGTTCGGCAGCACGCTGCGCATCGATACCGAAGTGGCCGGCTTGGATCTGGTGTCGATCACCGACTATCAGCACCTCAACAAGTTTTATATCGAAAGCGGGAATGGCCCGCCCGAAATCCCCTATGTCGAAAACGTCACACCGCCGGCAACGGCACCCTGCCCGGCGCCCAATAGCAATTTGACCTGCTATGCCTCTGGCACGGTTTTCTTCCAGGATGCGAACGTCAATCAATATTCGCAAGAACTGCGCCTGTCGAAGACGTCGGACAACAATTTCCTGACCTTCGGTGCCTTTGGCATGATCATCGACGGCAAGTATAAGGCGAAATACGCAACGCCGTTTGATGGCTATGATCCAAGCGTCAGCTTCACGCAAAAGACCAAGTCGTTCGCCTTTTTTGCGCAGGATGAATATAAGCTCAGCGATCAGATCAAGCTGATCGGCGGCTTGCGCTATTGGCACGACCACAAGGAAGGCGATTATAACGCCGTTCACACGTTGCCGCTTTACGCGCTGTCGCTGCATTTCGGGCCGAACGGCATTTCCTATACCGATTCGTCACCAACCCCCAATAATCCGGCGTCCTGGACCTATGGTCAGGGCAGCTCTGGCGTGACGATCACGCCGGACGCCGCGCGGCCCAATTTCAGCGGCCTGACCGCGCGTGCGGAAGTTGATTATAAGCCAAGCGATCAGGTGTTGGTCTATGCCAGCTATAACCGCGGCTCAAAGTCCGGTGGCTTCACCTTCTCCACCGGCACGCCCTTCCCGTCGCAGCTTGTCGATACGCTCAACAATCTGGCCTATCGCCCGGAAACGCTGAACAGTTACGAACTGGGCCTGAAGTCGACGCTGGCGCCGGGGACCACGCTAAACCTTGCGGCCTTCTATTATGATTACAAAAACTATCAGGCCTTTGTGCAGGTTGGGTATACGCAGGTTGTCCGCAACTTGCCGGCCAAGGTGAAGGGGATCGAGGCGGACTTTACCACGCGTCC
>JAHEGQ010000051.1 GCA_024645025.1 Sphingomonadaceae bacterium | reverse complement strand
CTGAGATCATCCAGTCGTTTGAAAACGATGATGCCCGCATTGTTCACCAAAGTATCCAACTTGCCAAAGCGGCTTTCCGCCTCAGCAATGGCGGCTTGCCAATCGCTGCTAA
Source organism: Sphingomonadaceae bacterium (assembly GCA_024645025.1). Lineage (GTDB taxonomy): Bacteria > Pseudomonadota > Alphaproteobacteria > Sphingomonadales > Sphingomonadaceae > Aquisediminimonas. The sequence continues at coordinate 12,448 of JAHEGQ010000051.1, read as the reverse complement.
CGGCCACATCGTGCCGGATAAAGGCCGTTTGTGGGCCCAATTCTGCGGCAAGCGCCTGCCCTTCTGTTTCCAACACATCGGTAATCAGGACCTGAGCCCCTTCGGCGACGAAGCGCCGGACAATGCCTTCGCCAATTCCTCGGGCACCGCCCGTGACCAATGCCGTTTTGCCGGTCAGCCGCTTCATCGATTCTCTCCCTTATCTGGTGAAGTCATCCGAATAAGGGCTGGATTCGCGCTCCACAATGCGCAATCATGCACTTGAAGATCAATTTATTTACAAAACGCGAAGGAGAGAGAATGTCGGACAACGCACTTTTCCCGAAAGGCGCGGCACTTGTGCTAGGCGCCAGCGGCGGGATTGGCGGCAAGGTTGCCGAAGTGCTGGCACGCGACGGGTCCGACCTTGCCTTGGTGTATAACCGAAAGCCCGACGCAGTGGCCCGCATTGCGGCCGCCTGCCCCTCGCGCACCAGCACGCACGCCTGCGATGTGACCGACGCGCAGGCGATCACGCGCCTGATCGACGACGCGGTGGCTGAGCATGGCCGCATCCATTCGCTGATCTGGGCTGCGGGGCCGCTGGTGGAACAGCATTTTCTGTCTGAAACGCCCATCGAGGCTTGGCGCCGCGCTTTTGAGGTTGAGGTGCATGGTCTATTTGCCTTGGTGAGCGCCCTGCTTCCGCATATGCGGGATCAGGGCGGCGGATCGATCGTCCATCTGGGCTCGGCCGGCCATTTGCGCTGGCCAGACCGGGATGGGCTGTCCGTCGCCCCCAAGGCCGCCAATGAAAGCTGGCTCAAGGGCATTGCGCGGGAGGAAGGGCGGCATGGCATCCGCGCCAATTCCGTTCTGGTTGGCGTGATCGACGCGGGCATGTTTCACGAATTAATGGCAAAGGGCGCCTTCCCGCCCAATTGGGTGGAGGAAACGCTGCGGATGCTATCCGTCAAACGCTGGGGTCAGCCGGAAGAAATTGGCTATGCCGTCAGCTATCTGGCGTCCAGTCGGGCGGCCTATGTCACCGGCCAACAGATCAACGTATCAGGCGGCTTCGGCCTTTAAGGAGAATAAGGGATGCCCATCAATCCGGCGCTGGAGCCAATCCTGCAGGCTTTTGCAGATTTTGCGTCGACAGATTGGTCGCAAATGCCGGTGGAAACGGCGCGCGCCATGCTCGATACGCCCCTGGCCGGGGCGGATGCCCTGCCAATGGCGCGCGTGGAAGATTTGAGCCTTGATCTCCCGGGCCGACAGATCAACGCGCGGCTTTATGTCCCTGAACACTCGGGCAGCACGCTGCCCCCGCTGACTGCCTATTTCCACGGCGGCGGCTGGGTTTTGGGCGGGCTGGATACGCATGATGCTACCTGCCGCGCCTTGGCACAGGAAAGCGGCGGCGCGGTGCTGTCGGTTGATTATCGCCTCGCCCCGGAAGCGCGCTATCCGGCAGCGGCAGAAGATTGCCATGACGCGTGCCTTTGGGCGATCGCCAATGCGGATCGCCTGGGCGTGGATGCAACGCGATTGGCCGTCGCGGGGGATAGCGCGGGCGGCAATCTGGCTGCGGCTGTCAGCCTGATGGCGCGCGATCGGGGCAGCCTGACGCTGCGCCACCAATTGCTGATCTATCCGGTGACCGACAGCAATTTTGAAACGGCATCCTATGCCGCCAATGGCAGCGGCGCCTATTTCTTGTCGACTGGGGCGATGCGCTGGTTCTGGGACCATTATCTGGGCGACACCCCGGCGGATGCGGCACCACTGGCGCGCTTACTCCACACGCCAGACCTGACGGGGCTGCCCGGAGCCACAGTGATTACGGCTGAATTTGACCCGCTGCGCGATGAAGGGGATGCCTATGCCCAGCGGCTGGCGTCGGCCGGCATCCCGACCGACCACCATGTCGCCCCCGGCATGATCCACGGCTTTTTCGGCATGGCCGCCGCTGTCCCAGACGCTGGACATTGGGTGCGACTGGCCGGCGCCAATCTTGCGCGGGCCTTGGCATGACGGGCACCCTTGCTGATCGTGTGATCTTCATCACCGGCGCCCGATCCGGCATTGGACGGGCAACGGCAGATGCCGCGCGCCGCGCGGGCGCCCATGTGGTTGGGGCAGATATTGATGGCCTTGAGACCATGGCAGACCTTGACCTGGCGCTGGCGCTGGATGTCAGCGACCCTGACGCGATGACGGCGGCCGTCGAGCAGATCCTAAAGACATTTGGCCGGATTGATGGTTTGGTGACCTGTGCTGGCCTGTCGCTGACAGGCAGCGCGACAGATATGGCTTTGGACGATTGGCACAAAGCGCTTGCCGTCAATCTGACGGGAACGATGCTGGCCGCCCGCGCGGTTCTGCCTGCCATGGTTGCCGCCGGCAACGGCGCAATCGTCACGCTAGCAAGCATTTACGGCATGACCGGCAGCCCCGGAAACACCCCCTATAACGTCACAAAAGGCGGCGTCCTGCAACTGACGCGCAGCCTTGCCGCCGATTATGGCGCCGCTGGCATCCGCGTGAATACGATAAGCCCGGGCTTTATCGAAACGCCGATGACGACCATGTTGCAGGGTGAAAGCCCGATGCGTTCTGCCTTTATCAACATGCATTTGCTGAAGCGCGCCGGACGCGCAGAAGAGGTTGCAAAAACGGCAATTTTCCTCCTCTCTGATGATGCATCCTTCATCACAGGCGCAAACATTCCTGTTGACGGCGGCTTTTCTGCCGCGCAGGTCATCCTTGTCTAAACGGTATCAGTCTTGTCGGATTATCTTATGAAGAGTGACTTTGTTGTCGATGATATTGATCGCAGCATCGTTGAGCAATTACGGCTTAACGGGCGCGCGACCAATCAACAGATTGCCGACAAGTTGGGGCTCACAGCGACAACAGTGTCGTCTCGCATCCGGCGGATGGAAGACGCCAACCAGCTGCGCGTTGTCGCTGTTTCTGACTTTTCCGCGCATGGCTATAACGTCTTGATGGAAGTATCCATTGAGGTGGATGGGCGCGCCGCCTCTGAGGTAGCGGAGGAACTCGCCCGCTTTCCCGAAGTGTTTGCCGCCCATGTCGTCACCGGCCGATATGACATTGATATGCTTGTCGTCTTGCACGACTTTGAAGAGCTGCCCAGCCTGTTGCTCGACAAATTCTCCAAGGTCCGTGGCATCCGGTCTATGCTCCCCACCATTGCTGTTGACGTGATCAAATATAAGTTTGACGTCGCCCCCATTGAAGACAGGGAACCCGCATGAGCACGCCTCAGCTTGATGATCTGGACCGGCAATTGATCGACATTTTGTCGCGCGACGCCCGTGTTTCAAACCGCAAGATTGCAGCCGATCTGGGGGTTACGGAAGGCACCGTCCGCGGCCGCATTAAGCGGCTCCAACAAGATCGGTTGATCGCCTTTACCGCGATTACCGGTTTCAGCCTGTCCAATCATGCGCAATTGGCGTTTATTGGCGTTCAAGCCGAAGTGGGCAAGGTTCGGCAGGTGGCGCGCGAAATTGCCGAACTGCCGCTAATCACCAGCGTCATGATCACGATGGGCCAGTTCAACATTCTGGCGATTTCCGTTTTCGATGAGTTGGAAAATCTGGTTGAGCAAGCGTCTGACCGTATTCTTTCGATCGACGGCGTCCACCATGTGGAAACATCGATTGCCGTCAAAACGCTGAAATATAACCCGCGAGTCGTCCGTATCACCAGCGATTATGCTGGCGATTTCGCGTAATTCATTACCATTTATTTTACGCAAATTGATTTAATTGACCTTTTCAGGCGAATGATCCCATACGAGCCATTGCCATTCCTTTACGATTTAGGGTAATATCTCCCCAATTTTGGAGGAGAGTTTTCATGGCAAAAACGGCTGATTACGGCCTCGGCGATTTTACCTATCCGCGAGGCTGGTTCATGGTCGCTACCTCAGAAGAGGTCACGACCACCCCGCTCGCCGTGCGCTATTTTGGGGAGGACATGGTCCTTTATCGCGGCCAATCGGGCCGGGTCTTCATGGTGGAGGCTTATTGCCCCCACATGGGCACCCATTTGGCCAAAAACACCTCCTCTTATGTCGTGCTGGATAAGGAGCACGTAGAAGGCGACAATATTCGTTGCCCCTATCACGGTTGGCGTTTTGGCCCAGACGGCCGTTGCAACGACATTCCCTATTCTCCCGCCCCAATCCCCAAGGCGGCCTGCCTGAAAAGCTGGAAGCTGATTGAGCGCGCGGGGTGCATCTGGACCTGGTTTGACGAAGAAGGCGCAGAGCCGGATTACGACCTGCCATCCTTTGAACAATGGGATGCCCCCAATTGGGTGAACTGGTCAGTCGAGGCGCTGGGTGAGTTGAATTGCCACCCGCAAGAAGTCGTCGACAACATGACCGACAAGGGCCATTTGGAACCCGTCCATGGTTCGATTGACATGGTTCTGTTTGAAAATGAATTCAGCGATCATGTCTGCCGCCAGATCCTGACTGCTGGCCACAAGACGCTGGCGGGCGACAATGCCGAACCGATGACCAACGACACTTGGTATACCGGCCCCGGCATCCTGCAATCGGTGATGATTGGGGAATACCCGTCGCATATGCTGATCGCGCATACGCCCGTCGATGATGGCGTCATCAAGGTTTGGTACGGCCTGTTCGTCAAGGTGAAGAACGCCCAGCCGACCGATGCAGATATTGAGCTGGCCAAGGGCTATGAAAAGGCGGGCGTCGCGGCCTTTGCCCAGGACTTTGAAATCTGGGCCAACAAGCGCCCCTGCCTCAATCCGATGATGGTGAAAGGTGACGGACCGTTTGACAAGCTGCGGATCTGGTATCGCCAATTCTACAATCCCCGCGCGCGCGCTGGCGACTTCCAGAAACGCGTCAATGGCCGGTACGTAACACGCGGAACACAGTCGGCACCTTGGGAAGAAAAGGTCGCCTGACCAAATCATATAAAGGCTTACAAGAAAGGCCGGGCGGAAACGCCCGGCCTTTTCTTTTGCGCCCTCCCCGATCGTTGAGGTGCCGTTGTCGGGCACAGGCACATAGAAAAAGGGACGCGCCTTGCGGCACGCCCCTCTTCCTGTTTACGTTTGGCTTTGGGCTTAGAAAGCCATGTCAAGCGTGACGCCATAGGTGCGCGGGTCACCCCAGATGTCGGTCGCATAGCCAAAGGTGCCGAAGTCCACCGAACGGACCACATAGGCCTTGTTGGTGAGGTTCTTGCCCCAGATGGTAACGCTGGCCTTATTGCCAATCTTGATGTTGTCGAAGCGCAGCTGCGCATCAACAAGACCGCGGGCATCGCCCTTGGTTTCATTGGCAAACGGCGCCGTCAGCGGGTTGCCAAACATCCAGAAGGACGAGGTGTAGTTATACCCCACACGCGCCGTCATATCGAGCGAACCAACCGGATATTTGACGGTCGCGCCGACATTGGCCGTATAGTTCGGCGAATAGCCGAGGTGCTGGATCGACGCCACGTTGCGGATGACGTTGTTGATGTCGCCAGCCGGGAATTCCTTCGGCTTCTTCTTCACATAACCGAACGAGCCATCCAGCGAGAGGTGGTCGTTGACCAACCAGTTGCCTTCAGCTTCCACACCGTAATACAGGGTCTTACCGGCGTTGACGGTGATATTGCCAAAGCTGGCGCCCGGCTCTGCCTGAAGCGGAATGGTCACCAGCTGGTTGGTGTATTCGTTATAGAAGGCGGCCAGGTTCAAACGAACGCGCTTGTCGAATTCCATCTTTGCGCCGACTTCATAAGACCAGATGGTCTCATCATCGAACGGCGTCAGCTTGATGGTTTCGTTGACCAATGGCGTTGCCGGATTGTCATCCGACGTCCCCTGGCGAGCATTAAAGCCACCCGAACGATAGCCACGGGCGACGCGTGCATAAAGGTTCACGTCATCCGAAGCGCGATAATCGATCGTCAGGTTGCCGGTCGGTGCCTTGTAGGACTTGCTGCTCGTCCGGATCGGCAATTGATCCAGCGTGTAGGGAGCCGCGCCATTTTGCGTTACCTGGAAGTTCTTCTTATCCCAAGTGTAGCGAAGACCAAGCGTGACGCCGAGCGGCGATTCAGCGCCACCGGGACGCCATGTACCCTGACCATAAACGGCAAAGCTGCTGCCCCGCGCATTATAGGCAAGAACCGTCTGGCTGGCCATTGCCCGATAACGGGCCGGATTAAACGGCGCGAGGAATGCAAGCGGCCCTCTGAAGACGGTCGCGTTGGTATCAAGCACATAGGCATAGTTCTGCGGGTTATATTCATTGCCACTTTCGTGGAAATAGAAGCCGCCCAATACCCATTCAAACGCACGACCACCCGGCGAAACGAATTCGATTTCCTGGCTGAACTGCTTTTGACGACGATCATTCTTGGTGTTGAACAGATCCTGCGTCGTCCGCGGCACCGGCTGCGTCGAGAGATAAGCCGCCGCAGGCGCGCCAACGATCGGCGTGATATATGCAGCGGGCATGCCATTGAACAGCGATGCCTGCGTGAACGCCGGGCCGCTAATCTGCCCCATACCGTCCAGATCGGTACCATTGATGACGTTATGCCATTCCCGATACGCCGTGGTCGAACGGACTGTCACCTGATCGGTGGACAGTTCGAAGCGCGACATATTGCCCCACAGATCATCCGTGGAAACACCATTGCTGTTCGCGCAAACGGTGCTGCGACGCGTAAGCGACACTTGCGAAGCCGGCGTGCCGCAACGCGGGTCTGTGGACGTCGCTGCGGCAAGATAGGCTGCAACATTACCCGGCTGCACGACCTTGAAGGTGTTACCATCCAGCGTCAGCGTGCCGGGGAAGCGATTGGTATCGCCATTGCCAACGGCCACGATCTGCGAGAAGCCAGCGATCGATTGAATGTGCGACTTGTCCAGCACGTTCGTGAACGTCAGATTGTCGCTCAAGTCATATTGCAAGGCCCAACGCGCACTGCTGTTGTTCATTGCGCCCGGATCACGGCCCGAACGTTCGAGGATGTTGTCAACCACACCATCGCGCGACTTGTTGAGATAGGCGAACGACATCTTCAGGCCGTCGGCAATCTCACCCGTGTTCAGGATCATGCGGAAGTTGGTCTGGCCAAAATTGCCAGCACCCGCGCGCAGCGTAACGCCAAATTCGTCTTCCGGCATCCGGGTCACGAAGTTGACAGCACCACCCGTGGTGTTGCGACCAAACAGCGTACCCTGCGGGCCACGCAGCACTTCAACGCGCTCAATATCCGCAACTTCGAAGGTCGAGGCCGAGCTGCGGGCCATGTAGACACCGTCAACATAAATCCCGATCGGCGAGTCATAACCCTGCGACTCATCTGCCGCGGTCGGAATGCCACGGATCGTGACAACGGCCGCCGTGGCGTTGGTGGTGGCGCCAACCACAGACACGTTCGGCGCGATGGCCGAAAGATCCTTGGCTTCCGAAATGCCGCGCAGTTCAAGCTGAGCCGCCGGGACAGCCGTGATGGCGATCGGCGTGTTCTGCAAGCTTTCAGAGCGCTTCTGCGCCGTGACGACGATTTCTTCCAGACCGTTATTTTCCGCACCCGCAGCAGCCTGTGCGAACGCTGGCGCTGTGATCCCTGCCATGCCGACACCGGCCAGCAGGAAGGCGGCAAAAGTCCGCTGAGTTTGGCCCTTCATCCTTCTCTCCCCTATAAACCATTATGGCACCCACCGGGTGCAAAGCGTCAAAGTCATCTCAATTAGCGTAGATAAAGTCAATTGAATTTACGCATTTTTGATAAGCGATGCACGAATGCAACAGGTTTTGCGGAATATGTCCGGCAGCTTCGAACGTATTCCGACAACACCCTTCTGAAAATGTTTCAAGTTGCAGTTGCGCCGCCATCGACGACCAACGGATGGCCGGTCACAAAGCTTGCCGCGTCAGAGCACAGCCAAAGCACCGCCGCAGCAATTTCTTCTGCCTGACCCATCCGCCCCATCGGCGTCATGGAATCCAAAAGCTTGCGCATATCCGGATTGGCTGCCAGCGGTGCCGTCATCGGAGTTTCAATCACACCGGGGCAGACGCAATTGACGCGGATGCCGGATTTTGCCCAGCGCAGCGCCCCATGTCGGGTCAGTCCGACAACGCCGTGCTTGGTGGCGGTATAGCCCGGCTGCGCGCCATTGCCGACCAAGCCATTGATCGATGCCGTATTGACGATTGCACCCTTGCCCTGCGCCAGCATCACCTCTGCCTCTTCGCGCATACACATCATGACACCGGTCAGGTTAATCCCCACGGCCCGCGCCCAGACATCGTCTTCATATTCATTGGCACCCAAATTGTTGATGCCTGCATTGTTGAGGGCATAGTCCAGCCGCCCATATTCAGAAACCGCCCGCTGGATCAGTGCCTTCACCTCATCGCCACGCGACACGTCGCATTTCTGGAACACGGCCCTGCCGCCCGCCTTGACGATCAGGTCAACGCTTTCCTCACCCCCAGCGACATTGACATCGGATACGACCACCTGCGCACCAGAAGCCGCAAAGGCGAGCGCAGAGGCCCGACCGATGCCGCCACTTGCCCCGGTGACCAGCGCCACCTTGCCGTCAAAGTCGTATTTCATCTCACCCACTCCTTGATTTGCGTAATTTCACCAATAATATGCAACGCAAACTTTGGTCAATCACCGACCGAAACTTGAGGATTCGAATGAACAACCCCTTATTTGACCCACTTATCCTTGGCCAACTGCGCCTTTCCAACAGGATTGTGATGTCGCCGATGACGCGCGACCGCGCCGGGCCGGGCGATGTTCCGACCGACCTGATGGTGACCTATTACCGCCAGCGCGCCTCGGCGGGCCTGATCGTGACGGAAGGCGTTCAACCCAGTGCGGTTGGCAAAGGCTATTGGCGCACGCCCGGGATCTGGTCCGCCGAACAGATCGACGGCTGGGCCAAGGTGGCCGAAGCAGTGCATGCCGAAGGCGGCCAGATCGTGATGCAGATCATGCATTGCGGCCGCGTCGTCGTTCCCGCCAATCGCGGCTATGAGGCGGACATTATCGCGCCCTCTGCGCTTCCCTGCCCCGATAAAGTGCCGGGACCTGATGGCATCCCGGTGGCCACAGGCACCCCTCGCGCTCTGAGTGCAGACGAACTTCCCGCTCTGGCCGAGGAATTTGCAACTGCCGCGCGCAATGCGGTGGCGGCAGGGATTGACGGCGTGGAACTCCACGCCTCCAGCGGCTATCTGATCAACCAGTTCCTCAACCCGGCCAGCAACCGCCGCGAGGATGCGTTTGGCGGCTCTGGCGCCAACCGGGCGCGCTTCCCGCTGATGGTCCTGAAGGCCATGGCTGATGCGATTGGCGGCGATCGGGTTGGTCTGCGCTTTTCGCCCGGCAACCCCTATAACGGCATGGACCCAAGCGATCCGGCCGACACCTTTGTGCCCTTGTTGCAAGGGGCGAATGCGCTGGGGCTGGCCTATCTCCACATCCTTGATATGCAACTGAAGGATCTGGACAGCCTTGCCATGGCGCGGACGCATTGCAGCGCGCCCATTATCGCCAATAATATGCTGACGGCAGAAACGGGCCGTGCGCTGATCGAGGCTGGCCGGGCCGATGCCATCAGCTTTGGCCGGGCGTTCATCGCCAATCCAGACCTTGTTTCGCGCCTCAAAACCGGGGCGCCGCTTGCCAAGCCAGATTACAGCCTGCTCTACACAGGCGAAGAAAAGGGCTATGTCGACTACCCCGCGCTTGGCTGAGGGTCGCGGTTCAAATTGGAGAGAGATAAATGATGGCGGACTTTGATCTGGTCATTCGCAACGGCACGCTGGCGGATGGCAGCGGCGGCGATTTGCAGGACGCGGATGTCGCCGTCCGCGATGGCCGCATTGCCGCTATTGGCAGCTTTGCGGGTCGCGGCGCGGAGGAAATCGATGCCCGCCACCGGATCGTGACGCCCGGCTTTGTCGATGTGCATACCCATTATGACGGGCAGGCGATCTGGTCCGAAACTTTGGCACCCTCTTCGGCGCACGGCGTGACAACGGCAATCCTTGGCAATTGCGGGGTCGGCTTTGCGCCCTGCCGCCGCGAAGATCAGGATATGCTGATCAACGTCATGGAAGGCGTAGAGGATATTCCTGGCGTCGTCATGGCCGAAGGCTTGCCTTGGGATTGGGAAACATTTCCCGAATATCTGGACCGTCTGGACGCCGGCCGACGCGACATCGATGTCGCTGCCTATCTGCCCCATTCGCCGCTGCGCGTTTATGTGATGGGCGAACGCGGCGCACGTCAGGAACCCGCAACCGAGGATGATCTGAAGCGCCTGCGCGCCCTAACCCGCGACGCCATGGCCGCTGGGGCGATCGGGTTTGCGACATCGCGCCTGTCGATCCACAAGACCGCTGATGGCGGCGCAATCCCTACCTTTGATGCCGATGTGCGCGAACTGGAAGAAATCTGTGCGGGCATGAAAGATGCCGGCCAAGGCACGTTGCAGATCGTGCTGGATGCATTCCGGGGTTGGGACAATGAATATCCCATCATCGACAGGCTGGTTGAAAGCTCTGGCCGGCCCGCCACCTTCACGCTCGCTTCTGGCAATGAAGGCCCGCCATCCTGGCGGCGCGTGCTGGACCTGATGGCCCTAACCAAAGCCAAAGGCGGACAAGTCACGGCCCAAGTTATGCCCCGGCCAATCGGCCTGATTTGCGGGTTGGAGCTGTCCGTCCATCCGTTCATCATGTGCGCCAGCTGGCAAAAAATCGCCCATTTGCCGCTGGCGGACAAGGTTGCCGCGATGCGGGATCCAGCCATGCGCGCCGCGCTGCTGAACGAAACGCCCGAACCCGGCCACCCCTTCAATGCGTTGGGCCGCAATTGGCGGTGGATGTTCCCGCTCGACAATCCGCCCAATTATGCGCCGCCGCCTGAAACGAGCCTTGCCGCCATGGCGGACGCACGCGGCGTCACGCCCGAGGAAATCGCTTATGATCGGTTCTTGGCCACCGATGGCAAGGGGATGATCCTGGCTGCTTTGGGGAATTTTGAAGGTGGATCGCTGTCTGCCGCCCATGAAATGCTGACCCATCCAGATTGCGTGCCCGGTCTCGGCGATGGCGGGGCGCATTATGGGGCCATTTGCGATGCCAGCTATTCCACCTATTTGCTGCAGCATTGGGTGCGCGATGCCCGCGGCAGTGAACGCATCGATCTGGCTCAGGCCATCCATATGCTGTCCGCCAAATCTGCGCGGGCCGTCGGCCTGCAGGACCGGGGCCTGATCCGCCTTGGTGCAAAGGCCGATCTGAACGTGATTGATATGGACCGCATCGGCATTGCCTTGCCCCATATTGTCCGTGATCTGCCGGCAGGCGGGCGTCGTCTGGATCAGCGTGCCACCGGGTATGACGCGACGATCGTCTCCGGCACCTTGATCCGCCGGGGCGATGAAGCAACGGGTGCCCGTCCGGGCCGGTTGGTGCGTGGCGCGCGCGGCTAATCTGCCGCGCCCGCGCCGGGCGCTCACCCCTTTATGCGATAACGGATCGGCAGGCGCTTCAGGCCACCGGTATGGTTTGTCTTGACCCATTCTGTCTGGCCCGCCAGCGCAATATGGTCGACCCGCCGGACGATTTCGGCAAATAGCGCCTCCACCTCCATTTCGGCCAGGACCCGCCCCAAACAATGGTGCGCGCCATAGCCAAAGGCGACATGGCGGTTGGGGGTGCGATCCACCCGAAAGCAATCGGGGTCGTCAAATGCGGCCTCATCACGATTGCCCGATAAATACATCAGGCACACGGCTTCTCCGGCCTTGATGTCTTGCCCCGCCAGCACAGTGTCTTGCGCGGCGGTCCGCATGAAATGGCGAACCGGCGTTGCCCAGCGGAAGATTTCTTGCGCAGCCAAGGGGATCAGCTCTGGGTTGGCTTTCAGCTTTTCAAACTCATCCGGATTGCGTGCCAGTTGCATCATGCCAACGCCAACCGACGAACTGGTCGTATCATGCCCGGCTGCGGCCAGCAGCATCCCGTAGGACAGCGTGTCCATATCGCTCAGCGGCGCGCCATCGATGGTCGCATTCGCCACCGTAGACATCAAATCTTCCTTCGGGTCCGCCCGACGTTCAGCGACGATCCCGGCGAGATAGCCGAAAAAGGCCATCGCCACCTCCTGCCCATGGTCGCCGCTACGCTGCCGGTCCGGGTCTTGCGCGCCAAAAAGCTCTTGCGTCAGCTTCAGCACCAGCGGCGCATCACTATCGGGCAGGCCAAGGATCGAGGTGATCATGATCAATGGATAGGGCACCGCGATTTCTTCGATAAAGTCGCATTCCCCGCCAAGCGCGGCAAGTTTGTCGACATATTCCGTCGCCAGTTGCGCCATCCGATCCTTCAGCGAGTCCAGAAAGCGTGAATTGAACCAGCTTT
>JAHEGQ010000049.1:441-12561 GCA_024645025.1 Sphingomonadaceae bacterium | reverse complement strand
TCGATGAAGCTGGCATCGTTCGTCACCTTGTCGGCCTCGACGCCGAGGTGCTCGACAACGATCTTCTTAACGCGGTCAGCGGTGTCGCTCATGGATAACCCTTCTCGTTCATGTGTGAGCAATATTTGAAAGAAGCCCTAATCGGCCCCGATTTGCGATGCAAGCCTTATGGTGAGGCCGGTGTTTTTCTGCTGTTGATGAAGTTGGGCAAAATAGCCTCAAATCATCGCCATCCCGCCATTTACGTGGAGGGTTTGGCCCGTCACATAGCCTGCTTCGCGGCTGGCAAGATAAACGGCGGCCGCAGCAATATCGCCACCTTCACCCATATGGCCGGCCGGAATACGCGCATTCAGGGCCTCTTTTTGGGCGTCGGGCAGAACATCCGTCATGGCAGAGGAAATAAAGCCGGGCGCGATGCAGTTCACGGTCACGCCCCGACTGGCCAATTCTTGCGCCAGGCTTTTGGACATCCCGATAATCCCCGCCTTGGACGCGGCATAATTGGCTTGCCCGGGATTGCCCGTTACGCCGACAACGCTGGTAACAGAGATGATACGGCCAAAGCGCGCCTTCATCATCGGCTTGGCGGCGGCTCTGCACAGGCGGAAGGCCGCTTCCAGATTGATGCGGATCACATCCGACCAATCTTCATCCTTCATGCGCAGAATCAGGCCATCGCGCGTGACGCCCGCATTGTTGACCAGAATGTCGATCTTGCCGCCCAGCGCCTCAACAGCAGCGGGGACCAGTGCTTCGACGGCATCTGCATCGCCCAGATTGCAGGGCAGGATAACGGTGTTGCCGCCAATATCTGCCGCCACAGCCTTCAACGCCTCTTCGCGGGTGCCAGACAGCGCAACGGTTGCGCCTTGGGCCACCAATGCCTTGGCAATGGCAGAGCCAATCCCGCCGGAAGCCCCGGTCACAAGGGCGGTCATTCCTGTAAGGTCAAACATGATGTTTCCTCTATTGGCTCAAAGGGTCTTTAGCAGGGCGTCGATGTCGTCCATCGAAATGATACTGGTGGCTGTCGCCTCCGGGGCAGAACGCTTCACCATTGGCGCGAGCACCTTGCCGCCAAATTCGACATAATCGGTTACCCCGGCGGCAAACATGGCCAGCACCGACTCGCGCCAGCGCACGCGGCCCGTCACCTGTTCCACCAACAGCCGCTTGATCGTGTCGGCATCGGCCACGGGGGCTGCGGTCACATTGGCGTAAACGGGGACAAGCGGGGCGCTGAGGGCAGCGCCCGCCAGTGCTTCAGCCATCGCGTCGGCAGCGGGCTGCATCAAGGGGCAGTGAAACGGCGCTGATACCGGCAGCAAAACACCGCGCTTGATGTCATGATCCTTCACCAACGCAACCGCGCGCTCAATTGCCGCCTTATGACCCGAAATCACGACTTGGCCGGGATCATTATCATTAGCGACGGTGCAGACATCGCCTTGTGCTGCTGCATCTGCCAGCGCCTGAGCCTTGTCGATGTCCGCGCCCAACAGCGCGGCCATGGCCCCTGTGCCAACCGGCGTGGCCGCTTGCATCGCTTGCCCGCGCAGCTTCAACAGCTTTGCCGTGGTCGCCAAGTCCAGCGCGCCTGCCGCGCACAGGGCGCTATATTCACCAAGGCTATGGCCAGCCACGAAATCTGCCTTTTCGGCCAGACGAACGCCGCCTTCCTGTTCCAGCACGCGCAAGGTCGCGATGGCATTGGCCATGATCGCGGGCTGCGCATTTTCGGTCAGCGTCAGCTGGTCTTCGGGGCCTTCACGCATCAGGCGGAACAGGTCCTGCCCCAAGGCGTCGTTCACTTCTTCAAAGACACGGCGGGCGACCGGGCTGGCATCGGCCAATGCCGCACCCATTCCAACCGATTGGCTGCCCTGACCCGGAAACAGAAAAGCGCGCATTCATCCCCCCTTATGCAGCATTCCAGAATGAGGATCGGTTAGGCGATGAAGCGGCGGCTGTCGAGATTTGCCTGTTATCGGCTTTGGCGTGAATGTGTTTTTCGCACCTTGCCCTTGAACCGCATCCATTCGCCAGCTAAGGGGCGCGCCTGCCTTCATCGGGATTGCTCCCGATTCAAGCGTCGGGGAGTAGCTCAGCCTGGTAGAGCACTGTCTTCGGGAGGCAGGGGCCGGAGGTTCGAATCCTCTCTCCCCGACCATTTTTTCAATTGAACGAGCGTAGATTTAAACAGAGGTCCGAGGTTCAGCGGGACCTCGCCCATTCCTGCCGCTTTTTTACCTTTTCCTTACGCCGGCTTCTCCCAATCCACATGGCGGCCTTACGCGGAGATCTGCTGAGCATCTTCGATGGATACAGTCATGACGTCATCGTCAACCGTCCTGTCGCGGCGCGGCGCTGCATTGACCCTTGGGGCCATTGGCGTCGTTTTTGGCGATATTGGGACCAGCCCGCTTTACGCCTTTCGCGAGGCGCTGTCGCAAGGGGCGGCGGACGGCATTCAGCGGGTTGAGATCATGGGGGTGCTGAGCCTTGCGCTATGGGCACTCATTTTGGTTGTCACCGTCAAATATGTGCTGTTCCTGATGCGGGCCGACAATCACGGCGAAGGCGGTGTCCTGTCCCTCATGGCGCTTGCGGGGCGTCAGTCGGCGCCGATGAAGGTTATCACCGTGCTAGGAGCGGCAGGGGCGGCCCTTTTCTTTGGGGACGCGATCATTACGCCCGCTTTGTCTGTTCTGTCCGCTGTTGAGGGTCTTAAGACTGTTCCCGGCCTAGAGGCCATGCCGCGCGCCACCATTTTGATTGGGACGACGGCCATCCTGATCACCCTCTTTCTGGTCCAATCCGGCGGAACGCACCGTGTCGCGCGATTATTTGGACCGATTTGTCTAATCTGGTTTTTTACTTTGGGCGGCCTGGGGATTTTGCATATCTGGGACGCACCCGAGGTCCTCTTGGCCTTTTTGCCGGGCTATGGTGTCTCATATTTGTTGACCCACGGGGTGACCGGGCTCTTTGTCCTAGGGGCCGTCTTTCTAACGGTCACCGGTGCCGAAGCACTGACCGCTGATATGGGGCATTTCGGCAAAGGGCCGATCCGCCTTGGCTGGTTTTCGATTGTCTTTCCCGCCCTGGTTTTGAATTACCTTGGGCAAGGGGCCTTTGCCTTGGGCCAATTGAAGCACGCAAGCGCCTCCGGTGTGGCCTTGGCCAATGCCGACTGGTTTTTCCTGCTTGCACCCTCCTTCATGCGGCTGCCGCTGGTCCTGCTGGCTGCGCTTGCCACGATCATCGCCAGCCAGGCGGTCATCACCGGGGCCTATTCCCTGACCCAACAGGCCATCCAACTGGGCCTGTTTCCGCGCATGACCATTCGTCAGACGTCTCCAGATCATGCCGGGCAGATTTATGTGCCGCTGATCAACTGGCTGTTGCTCATCGGCGTTCTATATCTGGTCTTCATGTTCCGCACCTCGTCCGCAATGGCAGCGGCCTATGGGATCGCTGTGACAGGCACGATGGTGATGACCACCTGCCTTGCCTTTTTCGTGCTGCGGGGTGCTTGGCATTGGTCCCTGCCGCGTGCGCTGCTGCTGATTATGCCATTTTTGGCCCTCGACCTGTTCTTTTTCGGCGCCAATGCGCTGCGCATTGTCGAAGGCGGTTGGGTGCCGCTGGTTGTTGCTGCGGTTATCGCTCTCTTGATCGCGACATGGCTTCGAGGGCGGAAAATTCTGTCGGCCCGGCTGCGGGATGATATGATCTCAATCGACGATCTGGCGAATAGTCTGGCGGCCCGCGGCCCGCGGGAAGTAGACGGAACGGCTGTCTTTTTGACATCCAATAACCAGGCCGCGCCAGCGGCGTTGCTGCACAATTTAAAGCATAACCGGGTCTTGCATGCTCAAAATGTTGTTTTGGCGGTGCAGGCATTGGCGCGCCCCTATGTCGCCCCTTCGGAACGGTTGGAGATTATCCCCCTCAACGATCGATTTGCACGCGCCACACTGTCTTACGGGTTCATGGAGCAGCCGGATGTCCCCGCGGACTTGTTGCAGGATGGCCGAATTCGGGTCGGTCCTGGGGGGCTGTCCTTCTTTATTTCGCGCAATTCGGTTGGGCGGGCGCGGGGCCGTCCAGCCATGCCGATCTGGCAAGAAATCATGTTCATCTTCCTCCAGAAAAATGCAGCAGATCCGACGGCGTATTTCCGCATTCCGCCCAATCGCGTCCTGGAATTGGGAAGTCGGATCGAGCTTTGATCCCAAAAGGCGCTGCGCTAGAACAGGGCATGGACCAAGCGTCAGCAACAGGCCTGCGTCAGGGTGTGGAAGGGGTGTTTCTTGTTGCGTTGGCCACTGTCGGCGCACTGCTTCTGGATCACTGGTTCCGCTTGCCGAGCCTTGTTCTCATTTTTATCCTCCCCGTGGTTGCCCAGTCCGGACGTCACGGGCTGAAGCCGGGGCTGATGGCGGCGTGCCTTGGCGCGCTGAGCTATAACTTCTTTCTGGTCCCGCCCCGTTTCACGCTTCGGGTGACGCAAGGCGAAGACTTCCTGACACTGGTTGTGTTTCTGATCGTGGCGATTGGCGTCGGCAATCTTGCCGCCCGGCTGCGGCGGGCCACGGTGCGATCCGCCCAATTGTCCGCGGCCAATCTCCACCTGCGGCTTTTTGCCGAACACCTATCCAGCCTTGATCATGCGGACGAGATTGGCCCGCTACTTGTCGCAGAGCTGGAAGAAAAATTGGATGTCTCTGCTCGGCTTTGCGACACGGCAGGCCCCGCGCCTGCCGACCTTTCTGGGTTGGACTGGGCAGCGGCCTGTTGGTCCGCCTCGGCCCGGAGCCCCGCCGGCCGAGGCTGTGAGGTCATGGCGGGATCGGACTGGTTTTTCCAGCCTTGCTTCTGGCCTGAAACCCAGACGCTTGTCATAGGGGTGGCGCGCAGCGATGCGGGCATCCCGGTTCCGCCCGATGATCGGTACTTATTCAACGGGTTGCTGGATCAGGCACGGCAAGCGGCGCTGCGGATCGGTCTTGCCCAGAATGCGCGCCAGCAATTGGAACGCGCCACCCGCGCGCGGACGCGCGACACGGTTTTGGCCGCCATCGGCCATGATCTGCGAACGCCGATGACAACCTTGCGCGGCCAGATTCTCGCGGTGCAGGGATTGCCCGAAGAACGTCAGGTGCTGGCCGACGCCCGTGCCCAAATTTTGCGGTTGGACTCATTGGTGCGCAATGTTTTGGAAATGGCAAGGCTGACCGCCGGGGGCACCCCGCCGGATGCGCAAATTGTCGATCTGGTCGATGTCGTGGCGGATGCCTTGTCCGACCTGCCGCCAGAGGCCGCCGAGATGGTTGACTTGGCGCTTCCCAGTGGATTGCCCATGGTCTGCACAGACCCGCGAATGTTGCGACATTTGCTGGGCAATTTGGTGTCCAATGCGGTGCGACATGGGCAGGGACCAAAAGGCGTGCGCGTGTGCGTTGATGTGCACGCCGATGGGCTGGCTGTGCAGATAACCGACAAGGGCCCCGGGCTTGGGGCGACGCCGGAGGCGTTCTTCAATCGGGTGATATCGGGCCCATCGTCCCCGCGCCACGATGGGGCCGGCCTGGGCCTTGCCATTGTCAAAGGCCTTGCCGACGCCATGGGGTTGTCCGTATCGGCGGCCAATCAACCAGGGGGCGGGGCCTGTTTTACCGTCCAGTTTCCGGCATCAATGCTATGGCAAGCGGCATGACCCAACAAAAAATCCTAATTGTGGATGATGAATTTGCCATTCGCCGCTTGCTCTGCGCCACGCTGACACGGGCGGGCTTTCATCCTGTGGAGGCAGATTGCGCGCGCGCCGCCCTTAGCCTTGCTGCAATCGAAAAGCCTGTTGTTGTCCTGCTGGACCTTGGCTTGCCCGATCGTGACGGGCTGGAACTGATCGCTCCCCTGTCGCGCGGCGGTGAATGTCCTGTTCTTGTCATTTCTGCCCGGGATCTCACGACAGAGCGCGTGGCGGCGCTCGATTTGGGGGCTGACGATTATGTAACCAAGCCTTTTGACACCGAAGAATTGCTGGCACGGTTGCGCGCGGCATTGCGCCGCGCCGGGAAGGTCGTGCCACATCAGGTGGTGCAGGCAACGGGCGATGTGCGGATCGACCTGGCGGCGCGGCAGGTTTGGAAAGGCGCACATGAGGTGCGCCTGACGCCCAAGGAATGGGCTTTTCTTGCAACTCTGGCGGCTGATGCTGGCCGGGTTTTGACGCACCGTCATCTTTTGCGCTCGATCTGGGGCCCTGCCCATGAAGATGATCTGGTTTATCTGCGGGTTGTCGCGCGCGCGCTTCGTCAAAAACTGGAAGCAGACCCGGCCCGCCCGAGGCTGATCCGCAACGAACCAGCGATTGGTTACCGGTTGGTGGTGCAACCGGCCTAATTTCCGCGATAGGGGCGCGGTGCCTCTTGCGCTTGTCGGCCCCTGCCCATATCGCGCAGGGCTTGGCGCGCGCGGATTGCCCATCCGCACAGATAAGGATTTGACGATCATGATCGAAGCGGAATGGTGGGACTATGAGGATATCGACGAGTTGGCCGAAGCGGTCGCGGGCGATGTCGGCTTCATCATCGAAAGCGCGCTGGATGCGCGCGGGCAAGCTTTGATTGCGCTGCCAGGCGGCAAGACGCCGGCCCCGATTTATGAAAAGCTGGCCGCCCTGCCGATCAAGTGGAAGCACGTGACCATCATCCCAACCGATGATCGTCTGGTGGCGGTTGACAATCCCTTGTCCAACGCCGCGATGCTGGCCCGCGCCTTCATGCCCAAGGGCGCGCGCGTGTTGCCGATCGCCAGCGAGAACAAGGATCACAAGGCGGCCGGCAATGCCGCTGACGCGCGCCTGCAAGATCTGCACTGGCCGCCGGACCTTGTCTGGCTGGGTGTGGGTGGGGATGGCCATACAGCGTCAATCTTTGCCGGGCCGGATCTGGATGATGCACTGAACGCACCTAAGGCGCGGCGTGCGGTGGGCGTTCTGCCGGATCCACTGCCGCCCGAAGCGCCAGTTGCCCGGGTTACGCTGACCCGTCATGCCATTCTTTCCGCGCGCACCCTGATGATCGTGCTGACTGGTGATGACAAAAAGGTGATGCTGGAACGCGCCATCAAGGATGGGCCGTTATCAGCCCTGCCGGTTGGGCGTGTCTTGGCCGATGCCGAACAGCCGATTGATATCCACTGGTGCGCCTAAGCGCCCCAGCGGTCAGCCGTTCTTCGGATCGAAATATGGCATGACGAGCGTCCCGTTGGGGGCCGCCGTATAGGTGGTTTGCGTCGGATAGGCGAAAGCAATGCCTTTTTCTGCGAACGCCCGAAGGATGCTGGTATTCACCTTGTGCTTGCGGTCCATCGCGTCGCCCGCGTCTTCGATGTTGATTTCATATATCAGCAGAAAGTCGATGCTGGAAGGCGCAAAATTGTCCAGCCCGCAGCGGCTGAACACGCAGTCTGGTACGCTTTCCACAATGTCTTTCAGCAGGGCAGGGATCGCGTCGCAAATGGCTGTTGGCGTCTGATATACAAGGCTGATCGTTTGGAAATACCGCCGCGTGGGAAGCAGCGCCAAATTGCGCAATTCCTTGTTCAGCAGGTTGGCGTTGGAAATAACGACTTCCTCGCCGGAAATTGCCCGGATGCGCGTCGATTTCAAACCAATTGCCTCAACCGTGCCTTGCGTCTGGTCAAAGCGGACCATGTCGCCTTTTTTGAAGGGCTTATCAAATAGCACCGACAGGGCCGCGAACAGGTCTGAAAAAATGCCTTGTGCGGCCAAACCAATGGCGATGCCGCCCACACCTAGCCCTGCGAGCAACCCCGTCACATCCACGCCAAGGTTGGACAGGATGACGATGGTCGCCAGCACAAACAGCCCGGCGGTGACCAGCACGCGGATGAGGCCCAGCGCGCTTTGGAGATTGCCCGTCGCGTCGGTTTCACCCGCGCGATAGTCCACCAGTCCCAAGATGATGGTGCGCGCCCAGACGGCCGCTTGCAAAACGGCCGCCACGACGAACAGAATATGGACGACATAGGCGATTTGTGGCGGTGCAATCGCGATGGCAACGACGATCCGTGTCGCCACAAGGATCATGAACCACAGCCGTGTCTTGTCCAGCGCCTGTCCGATAATTGCCGGCCAATAGGAGCCGCCAAAATCTTTACGGCACAAATAGGCCCCGAATGATTTCAAGCCCTGCAGCAAGATGACGATCAGAATACCGGCCGCAACGCCAATCAGAATTTGGACGGTGTGGGTGTCCAGCCAATGCAGCGCGATGGCGAGGGTGGCACGCAGATTTTCTAAAAGTGTCAGGCTATCGGATGTCATCGGCTCACCCTAGCGCGCGTGCGGCGGGTTGCAATCCGCAGGGACGCCATGGCGGCCAAATGACCTCATGTGACGACGCATACCATGCCCGGATTGGGGCCTAACCATGGCGTTCAGGCCCGCTTCCAGCCCCAGAATCATGAACGAAAAAGGCAGATAGGCGATGCCAACAAACACAGCGCCGACGAGATAGATCAGGTGCGCCTGCTGAAGGGCGCCCGCCAAATCCGTAAGCCAGCGTCGGTGCGGATCGGTGGCGCGTCGTCCGGCCTTGAAAAGCCGCTCCATCCGCACCAGCCCCAAGCCATGCAATCCCAGCCAGAGGAAGAGCCCCGGCCATCCTTGTTCGCCCAGCATTTCAAAATAGGAACTGTGATAAGCGCGCGCCTTGTCTTCGACGATGCCGGACGTGGCGGATGCCGGACTGCGGCCATCCGGGCTACCCAAATCTGCGCTGGCAACGGTTTCGTAACGGACTTTGTTGCCCAGATAGGCGTCGAACCCACCCCCCATTGGGTGACTGGTCGCATAGTCGAGTGTCCATGCCCAAACGGCAAGGCGCGTGGCAGCGGAATGATTGGATTGGGTTGTTTTGATCGTCGACATACGATCCATAAAGCTGGCGGGCAGAAATGGTATTGCGATCAGCGTCGCGGCCAGCGCGCCCCCCAGATACAGGCTGCGGTATTTGGCCGTGCGCAACCGAAGCAGGCCAAGCACGGCAATACACACCAATCCCGTGCGCGCCTGCGTCCCAATTGTGACCAAGATACAGGCAAAGCCCAGCGCCGTGGTATAAAGCGACACCGTCCAGCCCGGCGGGAAAATTCGGCCGTTACGCTGCAGGAACGACAGCAAGGGCAGGATCATGATGGCGACGCAGGACAGGGTGGAGGATTCGTGCAGGCCGCTATTGCCTTCCACCATCAAATCCAGCGTAGCATAGCCACCGCCCGTCACTAGGGTCTTTATTCCGGCTGGCACAATCAGGGCGCTGGCAGACAGAATGGCAACGACAATCACCGCTTCGATGCGCCGCGGCGTTATCAGTGTGAGCGGTAAGAACATCCCAAACAACAATACCTTCCAGACCCAATCCCATTTCAGCATCGCGTTGTCTGGAAAATCTGCGGTCAGGGTCGTGTACAGGCAGTAACACATGAGAATCGTCAGGATAACTTGCGTCCACCCGATCACGGCCCGGTCTTTACCGGCGCTGACAAGCCACCCAACAAACGCCAGCGTAAAGCCGATCATGGACACGGGGACTGGCTGGAGTAGCCAATAGGTCAGCTGCTGCGGCGTGGTGATGTCGATGTAGATATACGCAAGGACGAACAAAAAGCTTCGGCAAAGGCCAAGCCCCATCAGCACCAGTAAACAACTGAGAAGAAAGAGGTCATGCATGATGGCCTGCCGCCTCTTGGGTCGGCGGCGGCGGCGCGGGCGGGTCCTGATCCAGATCATCGCGCCGAGCAAGACGCCAAAAGGTGATGATCAAAAGCAGATGAGACAGCAAAATGGAAAAGGTGTCGACCATGGCTTGGTTTTAGACGGGGCCAGTTGACGGCGCGTTAAGGCAATTCTGCCAATCTTCGGGCATTCCTTGGAGGCAAGATGCGCATTCTTCATATCCTTGACCACAGCTTGCCAATCCAATCCGGTTATAGTTTGCGGACACGGGCGATGATGGCCGCGCAAATAGCCAAGGGGTGGCGTGTTCAGGGCCTCACCAGCGGTCGACAGGGTGCAGCCCAAGAGGCGCCTGAGCCGAGGTGGGAGGAGGTGGATGGGCTTATCTTTCACCGAACGCCCGGTCGCCGCAATAGGGTGCCCTTGTGGGAAGAAATTTGTGGCCTAACCCAATTAGTGCGCACCGCCTTGAGGGTGGCGCGCGCCGAACAGGTCAATATTTTACACGCGCATTCGCCAGCGCTTAATGGACTGGCCGGGCTGATTGTTGCTCGACTTTTGGGTCTGCCGTTGGTTTACGAGGTCCGCGCCTTTTGGGAAGATGCCGCTGTCGGCAATGGCACGGGCGTTGCTAGATCTTGGCGGGCGCGCTTGACCCGCTGGCTGGAAGATTTTGTTTTGCAATGGGCAGATGCGCGTGTGGCCATTTGCATTGGCCTTGCGCAGGATATTGCCGCGCGCTCAAAGACGGGCAGGAGCGTTACCATTGTTCCCAATGGCGTGGACATGTCCCGGCTGGGCCATTCCCGGCCCAAGGATGAAGCGCTGGCTGAGGCCTTGGCCTTGCCCTCTGGTGCGGATGTTCTTGGTTATATTGGCAGCCTTTACCCCTATGAAGGCGTGGATGATTTGATCCGGGCGATGCCCCACCTTGTGGCCTTGCGGCCAGCTTGTGTTTTGCTTGTGATTGGCAGCGGGCCTGAAGAAATGGCCTTGCGCGCGCTGGCTGTGCAATCGGCTGTTGTGGATCATATTCGGTTCCTGGGGCCCGTTCCCCATCTGGCGGTTGACGCCTATTATAGCTGTGTCGACGTTCTCGTTTATCCGCGCAAGAAGATGCGCCTGACCGATTTGGTCACGCCCCTCAAACCTTTGGAGGCGATGGCGCAGGGGCGGCTGGTGGCAGCTTCTGCGGTTGGGGGGCATATGGAGCTGATCGACAATGGCCGCACGGGGACCTTATTTCCGCCGGATGATCCTGCCGCAATGGCGCGAGCGCTTTGCGCCCTTCTGGCCGATAAGGAGGGCCATGCGGAACAGCGCGCGGCGGCACATGGTTTTGTTGCAGCCGAGCGTGACTGGGCGCGCCTCGTCGAGCGTTATGAAGCTGTTTACCATCGTCTGTGTAAAGAAACCCCCATCCGGCCCCGGTGTTCGGGCCAGAATGCGTAATAAGGGGCGTTGCCTGTGCTCAAGTCCGTCCGGAACCTGCCATTTGCTGTCATAGTGTCGCTGATGTTTGCCATCGCTAATGGCGCCATCATCTGGTCAATGCCGATCTGGATGCTGGACGGCTTGATATCGCCTCCAGTCATTGGGGCGCTGGTCACGCAGGCATCTTGGGCGCTTCAGCTGGACGCGGCGGTTCTGGTTGCCGGAGCCACCCTGGGGTTGACTTGGCTGCTGCTATGTCCCGTCGTCTGGCTGGCGGCGCAGATGATATGGCCTGCGCGCCAAACCGTTACGGTGTCGCCTATGCCGCCCCGATGCGCAGCGCTTCTCGATCGGGAGGTCCCCTTAGCCCAGCACGCGCCCGTGCTAGAATTGCCAAAATTCTTAGCCGTGCCCGACGCGATGGCCTTGCCAGAACGTCCAGACGCGCCAGCGCGTTTTCCAGAAACGGACCCTGTCCTCATCATTGAACCCGCGCCGGTTCAGCCGCCGCGGCCCGCCCAAGTATGCCCGGTTGGCACCGCCCATTCCGCAGCGGGGGAAGAAAGCGTGGCCGACCTGCTGGATCGGTTTGAAAAACGTCTTGCGCGGGTTCGCCAAAGTGGCCTTGGCCGGTCTGACCTTATGGTTCAGGCGCGGACATCTAGCCCGGATTTGTCCATATTTGCGATGGCTGGCCGCAGGTGATCCGTTACCAGAAAAAATCGTAAATGACGTCGACAACCCGGCCATTGCGAAGGTCAATCAAGGCAACGTCGTCAAAATAACGGACCCAGCGATAGGTGCCATATGCGGGCGGTAGTCGATACGACCCGGGATGGTTGATCCAATAGCTGGGCGTATAAAAGATTTGGTCTAAATATAGGCCAACCACCAACCGCCGATAACCGTAG
>JAHEGQ010000049.1:0-431 GCA_024645025.1 Sphingomonadaceae bacterium | reverse complement strand
GGGCCGATGTGTGTCTCGGTACTGGCGCCAGTCAAAGTGGCGGTCGTCCCGCCAATCCCTGTTCCAGCGGTTGTGCGCGTCGCGCTCGCGCCACCCTCTTTGGCGGTCATCCCAATCGCGGTCGGGGCGATCTGACCAATTTTTATCGCGCCAATCCCGTTCCTGAATGCGGGGCGACCATGCGCGCGGCGCGTCCCGATCTCGTCGGGCCTCTGCGCTGACTGACGCGCTGTCTGGGCGGGGAGCGGGCGAGGTGCGGGCTTCGCGTGCGGCGCGCTGGGACCAGTCTGGCATCTCTTGCGCCATGGCAGGCAAGCTAACTAAATTGACAAGCAGTGCGGGGATAAGCAATCGACGCATGGCAGCCTCCTTCGATCATGGCGCAAAGGCCCTTGAATGAGGTGACTTTGCTCCAGCGAAGATGAGCCAAG
>JAHEGQ010000274.1 GCA_024645025.1 Sphingomonadaceae bacterium | reverse complement strand
GCCGACCATGAGCAGAATGCGTCCACTTCGACCGTGCGGCTTGCCGGGTCGTCGGGTGCTAATCCGTTTGCCTGTATCGCTGCCGGCATTGCCTGTCTGTGGGGGCCGGCCCATGGCGGCGCGAACGAAGCTGCGCTCAATATGTTGCGCGAAATCGGGCGGCCCGAGCGCATCCCCGAATATATCGCCCGCGCCAAGGACAAGAATGATCCGTTCCGCCTGATGGGCTTTGGCCACCGCGTGTATAAGAATTATGATCCGCGCGCGACGGTGATGCAGCAAACGCTGCGCGAGGTGTTCGACGCGCTGAAGATCAACGATCCTGTTTTCGACGTTGCATTGCAGCTGGAGGAAATGGCGCTTAACGATCCGTACTTCATCGAAAAGAAGCTGTTCCCCAACGTTGATTTCTATTCGGGCGTTATCCTGTCGGCCATTGGCTTCCCGACCGAAATGTTCACCGTGCTGTTCGCGCTGGCCCGCACCGTGGGTTGGGTTGCGCAGTGGAACGAAATGATCTCGGACCCGGAACAAAAGATCGGCCGTCCGCGCCAGCTCTACACCGGCCCGGCCCAGCGCGATTATGTGCCGCTGGCCAAGCGCTGATCCTAACGCCCTCTATCTTTTTAAAAAATCAAAAGGCACGCCTTCCACCGGGGGGGCGTGCCTTTTTCATGTCAGGGGCAACGCCCGACGCAGGCTGAGGCAGAAGCGCGCGCCTTGCCCGGGCGCACTTTCCACCGTCAAATCCCCGCCCATTGCGCGCGCCAATTGGCGCGAAATATAAAGGCCAAGGCCACTGCCGCCAGCCTCTGTTGGATCAAGTCGTTCAAACTTTCCGAAAATGCGTTCCTGATCCTCAGCCGCAATGCCCTTTCCGGTATCGCTGACAAATAGCGACACCGTCTCTTCGCCGACGACGACGCCCAAATCGAGGTCGGCGGCTTCGGGTGAATAGCGCACGGCATTGCTCAGCAAGTTCACCAAAATTTGAAGGATGCGGCCGAAATCGCCCTGCGCCCATGCGTCCATTGGGTTTGGGCTTATCTTCAAGCGGATTTGTTTTTCCGCCAGCCTGACCCGCATCAAACCGGTTGCCCGGCCGACCAACTCTTTCAAATCAACCGCATCCAGCGCGATCGCAAAGTCGGGCTGTTCAATTGCTTGTAAATTGCTCAGATCACCCAAAAGATCCAGAAGATGCCGGGCAGCGCCAGCAATATCGCGGGCATAGCGCACATAATCCTGACGCAGCGGCCCGTGCACCTGAAGGGCTGCGTTATCGGCACCTTCAATAATGCGGGCGATGGGATGCCGCAGGGCGGATTCCAGACGTTCAGACAAAATGCGGTCCAGGTCCGCTTCCTGCACCCTTTCCACCGGAACCTGGGCCATATCCAATCCGACATAATTGAAGGACCCGACCAAGCCAGAAAACATCCCCGCACCATCAAATAACGGGCGCGCAGACAGCAAGATGGCCCGGTTGTTATCCGGCACCAATTCGGCGGATTGCTCCTGAAACGCTTCGGCCTTGGCCAAAGCCGCCAAGATTGGAAAATCGCCCGCCGGGTCCGGCATCAACCGAAAAACGCGGGTCAAGGCACTGCCGCGCGCGGTCGCGGGCAGAAAACCAATGTCCCGATCCAAGCCCGCTGCAAGTCGCGTGATTTTCAGATCGGCATCGGTGACCCATGCGCCATCGGCTTCCAAACGGGCATAATCAAATTCTGATGCAGCCTCTCCCGGCGCTGCAAAGGCCAAAGGGGGCACAATATTATCCCAACCGGTCAAGATGATATCGACACCAGAAGGGTCTGGCTGCGCCTGCCCCATCAATTCGCGCGTTATGGGTCCGTCGGCCACAAGGACCGGCCGTTCAACAGGCGTCCCCAAATCGGTCGCGAGTTGAACCAAGGCCGCGATCTGCGGCACAACAACCGCGCCATTGGGCACGCCGCCGGCTTCCTCATGCAAGCGCGCCAGAACCGGGTCTGCAAAAACCAATCGCCCGGCCCGGTCGATCCGACCATGCAAGGTCAGCATCGCCCCACGCCCTCGCGCGGCACCTTGCTTTCAACCAGATTTGGAATGCAGCTGTTTTGGGCCATGAAACATCCCTAAACAGCGCGGGTTAAGCCCGTGCTAAAGCGGCGTGATTTTCTGCTGAAGCGCGGCCTGCGGGATAAGGATCAAAACAAGGCAGAGACCCAGGCCAATCAAAGGCATCGCCATCAAAGTGGCCCACGCAAAGACCAGACCCAGTCCAGTGCCGCCAATCCACAAGCCGGGCATCTGCCTTGCGCGGCCGCTGGCGTGCAACAGCAATAACATCTGCACGACGACCCACGTCAACAGCAAGACGTCTGGTTGCACCGCGGCCTCCAGATAGGCCTGCCGCACCCCCAAAATCACCAAAGTCAGCGGCACCAAGAGCGAACGGGTTACCAGCGGCGCTGCCCACCAAGGTTGGGATGATGTTCCTACCTGCCGCAAAAGCGCGCCAAGCAGCGCCGGCAAACAACTGATGGACACCAAAAT
>JAHEGQ010000273.1 GCA_024645025.1 Sphingomonadaceae bacterium | reverse complement strand
GAAACGGACAAGGGCCGCTTCATTTTCACGGTCTACGAAAAACGGGTCGACACCAATGACCTGCCCTTCTTCATCGCGATGATCGACCATCTTGTGGCGCGCGGCTGCCCGGTGCCGGCGGCGCTGAAGACGCGCGACGGGGCGGGCACAATTACCCGTCAGGGCAAAGCAATGGCGATGATGCAGTTCATGCCGGGCCTTTCTGTTACCCATCCGACCCCAGCACAAGCTGAAGCCACGGGACGCGCCCTTGGCCAATTGCATACGGCTCTGGCCGATTTTCCGCTGAACCGGCCCAATAGCTTGGGGCCGCAAGGCTGGTATGATCTGGCGGACCGGTGCGGCAATGATCTGGACCAGATTCAGCCGGGCTTAAAGGCGCGCGTGGCCGAAGAGGTCGCCTTTTTGAAGGCCCATTGGCCCAAGGATCTGGCCCAAAGCGTCATTCATGCCGATTTGTTTCCAGACAATGTCTTGATGGCGGGCGACCGCGTCTGCGCCGTGATCGACTTTTACTTCGCCTGCACCGAAATTCGGGCTTGGGATTTGGCGGTGACGCACAGTTCTTGGAGCTTTGACACGGACAATGGCTACCGCGCGGACATTGGGGACGCCCTGATCCGTGGCTATGACGCGGGCTTTGGGTTGAGCGACGCTGAACGTGCCGCTTTTGCCGTGTTGGCGCGGGGCGCGTGTTTGCGGTTTTTGCTGACCCGCGCTTGGGATTGGCTCAACACGCCGGCCGATGCGCTTGTAACCCGCAAAGACCCGCGCGCCTATCTGACGCGTCTAGAGCATTACGCGCAATTGTGACCAGCCTGCCGCACGTCAAGATCGCAACGGATGGCGCGTGCAAGGGTAACCCCGGCCCGGGCGGCTGGGGCGTTGTGCTGCGCTTCAACGGCATTGAAAAGGAACTGTCGGGCGGCGAACCCGGCACGACCAATAACCGCATGGAATTGATGGCCGCCATTCAGGGGTTGAAAGCGCTGACCCGGCCGTGCGCGGTGACGCTGGAAACCGACAGTGCCTATGTCCGCGACGGGATCACCAAATGGATCCATGGCTGGCAGCGCAATGGCTGGCGCACCGCCGATAAAAAGCCGGTCAAAAATGCCGACCTATGGCAAGAGTTGCTGGCAGCGGCAGCCCCGCATCAAATCGACTGGCGCTGGGTAAAGGGCCATGCGGGCGACCCCGACAATGAACGCGCTGATCAACTGGCAAGCGATGCGGCGCTGGCGCTGGGCAAGTCACGACATTGGTAACGCCTTACCCAAAGCGGGACGGGGCGTAAGCAGCAAGATCAATTGCGCGATAAGGCAGAGCGGCCGGCTCTTCCAAAATCAGAGCGGATAACAGCGCGGAAATCGCCGGTGCTGTCTGGATGCCGGCGCCCCCCTGCCCGGCACACCAATAAAAGCCCGGACAATCCGGATCTTCCCCAAAAACCGGCGCGCGGTCTGGTGAAAAGCTGCGCAGCCCAGCCCAGCTGCGTTCCACCGCCGCGACCGGCCAATCGACAACCTCGGCAAAGCGCGCCATCGCCTGCGCGACAGCTTCCTTTTCGGGCGCGGCGTCACATGGCGGGGTCGGCGCTTCGTCATGCGGACTGATCCATACCCGATATGTGCCTTCTGGCTTGAAATAAAAGCGCCCGGCCAGATCGATGACCAGCGGCAGGCCCGGGTCGATTGGGCGGCTGAGCCGCGCCTGCACCATCGTCCGCAGCTTGGGTTCAATCGGAATGTCGCGGGCCCCGGCCAAACGCGCCACCGGTGTGGCCCATGCGCCTGCCGCATTCACAACGCGCTGCGCCTGATAGGTCGCGTTGCCCGCATGGAGTGTCCAGCCGGTCCGGCCACGCATCAGCCGCGTGACAGGTGCGCGCAGCGCCAGATGCGCATCTGCCCGACGCGCCACACGCAAATAGGCCTGATGCAGCGCAGCGACATCAATATCGGCGTTGCTCGCTTCAACAATCCCAACAACCCAATCGGGCCGAATGCCCGGCAGGCCAGCCGAAAGATGATCGCCTGTGACCCGCTTCAGGTCGACGCCAGATGGTGCAAAAGCAGCCATGAAGTCATCCGCCAGGCCAAGCTGTTCTGCCTGCCCGACCATCAGCGCCCCGCGCGGCGACAGAAAACCTTGCTCTGCAACAGCAGAAGGGGGCGCCGCCAAGAACGGGCCAGATACGCTCGTCAGGGGCTGCACGGCTGGGCCGCCATAGGTTTCGGTCCAGAAAGCAGCCGAGCGCCCTGTGGCATGATAGCCCGGATAGTCTTCGCCTTCCAGAATCAGGACGCGCATCTTTGGGGCAAGCGCAGCCGCCAGGCTTGCGCCCGCCATGCCGGCTCCAATGATTGCCACGTCATACATCATCGCAGCGCCAGTGGCGGTGGCCAGACCAAGGGTCAAGCCTGTGCCTTGGTTTGGCCGGTGTTAACCTATTCCTAATCGTTAATCCTTAACCCCGTCGCCATGACGTTGCAGGATGCCAACCTTGGATTAACAGTGATCGTGGCCGGCTTGCTGTTGGGC
>JAHEGQ010000269.1:2183-2547 GCA_024645025.1 Sphingomonadaceae bacterium | reverse complement strand
CTTCGGCTTCGGCCACAATATAAGTTTTGGCTACCTGACCGCGCGCAACCCCAAGCGGGAAGCTCGCGATTTCTGGCGGCAGGGTATCGGCTTGTTCAGCACGGGCCATCGGCGGTGGGGCAAATGGCGGGCGCCGATCAGAAAAAGATGGCGTCGACCAAAGCCGAAGATCTGGCGCGGTGATCCCTGAAGAAACATCACCCGCTGGCTCTCTTTGCCAATGGGACAGAGCATCACGGGCAACCGGCTGCGCGCTGCGATGGCCCGCCACGTCCAAGGCACGGCGCAAACCAGACACAATCATTCCGCGGACCAGCGCCGGGTCGCGGAACCGAACCTCTGTTTTAGCGGGATGAACATTCAC
>JAHEGQ010000269.1:0-2173 GCA_024645025.1 Sphingomonadaceae bacterium | reverse complement strand
CGCGAACCGCGCCAATCAGCAGACGATCCTTCACCGGTCGCCCGTTAACAAACAGATATTGGTGGTCTGCGACGCCCCGATTAAAGGTGGGGATACCGGCAACACCCCCAAGCACATAGCCGTCCCGAAGCAGATCTACAGTCACACTGTTATCAGCAAGGTCGCGGTCTGTCAGCGCTGCCACGCGCTCAGGCCGGGACTGGCCTTCGGGAACCGACAGGCTGCGCCGCCCATCATGTTCCAGCGAAAACCCAATATCGGGACGTGCCATGGCGAGCCGTTTCACCACGTCAACCGCGGCTGCATATTCAGACCGCGGCGACCGAAGAAATTTGCGCCGCGCTGGAACCTTAGCGAATAGACCGTCCACGCGAACCCGGGTTCCCGGCGGAATGGCGGCTGGCCCCTCTTCCGCCAGCCGGCCATTGTCGATTACGCGCCGCCAGCCATCCTTGCCGCGCGGCCGGCTTTCAAGGGTCAGCCGTGCGACGCTCGCAATGCTTGGCAGAGCCTCCCCCCGAAACCCCATCGTGGCCACTTGATCAATCGCATCTTCAGGCAATTTTGACGTGGCATGCCGTTCCAAGGCGAGCGCCATTTCTTCAGGCGCCATGCCAAAGCCATCGTCAATCACCTCAATCAGATCAATACCCCCTGAAGCGAGACGAACCTGGATGCGCTTGGCGCCCGCATCGACGGAATTTTCAATCAATTCCTTCAACGCGCTGGCGGGGCGTTCGACGACCTCACCAGCCGCGATTTGATTGATGAGATGCTCTGGCAAGCGGCGTATTGACATTGTCAGCACTCTAACGCATCGCAAGCCAGACTGCGACCTGACATATGAAAAATAGAACGATTTTCTTGTGGGTTGTCGGACAAAGCCCAGATGCCCGGCAAATTGGCCGGCGTAGCTAACAGGATCCAAACGCTCATGTTGTTTTCCCGCCTGTTCAAGATGATGTCTCAGGACATGGCAATCGACCTCGGAACCGCAAACACGATTGTGTACTTGCGCGGCCATGGCATCGTTTTGAACGAACCCTCGGTTGTCGCCATTGAAACGATAAATGGCGTTAAAAAAGTGAAGGCGGTGGGCGACGACGCCAAGTTGATGATGGGCAAAACACCGGGCAATATCGAAGCCATTCGCCCATTGCGAGACGGCGTGATCGCCGACATCGAAGTTGCCGAAGCAATGATCAAGCACTTTATTCATAAGGTGCATGGACAGCGCAATTTCATGCATTTTCCTGAAATCGTGATCTGCGTGCCATCCGGATCCACAACGGTTGAGCGGCGCGCCATTCGCGACGCCGCCTCCAACGCAGGGGCCAGTCAGGTTTATTTGATCCTGGAGCCCATGGCGGCTGCCATTGGTGCCAATATGCCTGTGACAGAGCCGGTTGGGTCTATGGTCGTCGATATTGGTGGGGGCACAACCGAAGTCGCTGTCCTGTCTTTGCGCGGCTTGGCCTATACCACGTCTGTGCGTGTCGGCGGCGACAAGATGGACGAAGCTATCGTGTCCTATGTCCGCCGCAATCACAATCTGCTGATTGGGGAATCGACGGCTGAGCGCATCAAGCAGGAAGTCGGCGTTGCGCGTCCGCCAGCGGATGGCATCGGCAAGACGATCCATATCAAGGGTCGCGACCTTGTGAATGGTGTGCCAAAGGAAATTGCCATCAACCAAGGCCAGATTGCCGAAGCACTTTCGGAGCCCGTTGGGACCATTGTTGAAGGCGTGCGTATTGCGCTTGAAAATACGGCACCTGAATTGGCCGCTGATATCGTTGATCAAGGCATTGTCCTGACCGGCGGCGGTGCCTTGCTTCAGGGCCTTGATGAGGTGCTGCGCGATGAAACGGGCCTGCCAGTTACAGTCGCTGAAGATCCGTTGACCTGCGTTGCGCTGGGCACGGGCCGCGCGCTGGAGATCCCGGCCTTCCGCGGCGTCCTGCTCACGGCCTGACGGAGGGACGCCCAGCATGGCGCCGCGCTCTTCCCGGCGCCCCGGATTTTCGCGCCGGGCCCAATATAGTATTTTTGCGACTTATGTGATCGCCGGCATTGGCGCTGTGGTAGCCTTGTTGGTGGTGCTGACGGCGCGGTTGGACCCGGAGGGTAATTCGCGCCTGCAAACGTTGGCGGCCGACATCACCATGCCCTT